>DATIGB010000222.1:0-18079 GCA_035454985.1 Candidatus Nitrosotenuis sp. | reverse complement strand
GATGTCTGATTGCAACCGCTGCGTATGGATCCGAGCTAGCTCCTCAAGTCCAACATCTTAGGGAATTAAGAGACAATAAGCTACTGCAAACCGAATCAGGTTCTAGTTTCATGGCTGGATTCAACCAGTTCTACTACTCGTTTTCACCAACAATTGCCGATTGGGAAAGACAAAATCCTGTATTCAAAGAAGCTGTAAGGATTGCCATTACACCAATGATTTCTTCCATTTCAATTCTCAACTACGTTGACATGAACTCAGAATCTGAAGTGCTGGGATATGGAATCTCTTTGATTCTGCTAAACGTGGGAATGTATTTTGTAGCTCCATTGGTTGTAATCTGCAAAGTCAGGAAAGTTCGCTCAGAGAAAAAACTCATTTCACCTTAAGTTTCTTTTAAAAATTAGTAATTTTCTGAAAATTATGCCTATTTGGGTATTATGACTAATCAGCTAAGCCTTGATAGATTTTTAATTACTGGCATTTCAACTCATTACAATTGATTATTGTAATCGAGGGGAGTGATCAGGCAGGAAAGAAAACCCAGTCTGAGCTTTTGGCACAAGCACTAAAAGCAAGAAAGCTGAGAACCAAAATTTTCAGCTTTCCGGACTATACTACCCCACTTGGAAAAGAAATTGACAGTTTTTTGCATGGAAAAAGAAAATTTCCCCCACAAGTAATCCACTGCCTTTTGGCCGCAAACCGATGGGAAAAACTGCAAGAAATCAAAAAAGCACATTCCGAAAACTCGGTTCTAATCATGAACCGATACTACCAATCTAATCTTGTTTACGGCGTTGTAAATAATCTTAATTTGAAATGGCTTCAAAACTTGGACGAGGGACTTCCAAAGGCAGACTTGGTTATAGTGCTGGACGTGTCGCAAAAAGAATCCTTTAGCCGCAAAAGATCAAAGCGAGACAAGTTTGAAAAAGACAGAAAATTCCTAGAACAAATATCAAAAACCTACAGGAATCTCGCAAAAAAATTAGACTGGAAACTAGTTGACGCTTCACGTACAAAAGAAGAGGTCCACCAATCAATAATGGAAATACTTTCAAAAAAGATTGCAAAGCTATGAAACCATTTCTTGATATCGTAGATCCAATTCACAACTTTATTCGAGTTTATGAAGCAGAACTGAAAATAATAGACTCCCCAATCTTTCAAAGGCTGCGCAGAATAAGACAGCTTTCAGGTGCCCACCTCACATATCCAAGCGCACAACACTCTAGGTTTGAGCATTCACTTGGCGTAATGCACATTGCAGGCCAGGCAGCAAACGCGCTAAAAGAAAAAGGACTGCTAAATCCAGATCAAATACAAAACATCCGACTTGCAGCACTGCTCCACGATGTGGGGCACGGGCCATTCTCACACCTGTTTGAGGAGGTATTGCAGGAAAAAAGAAAAATCTCACACGAAGAAATGGGAAAAAACATCATACTAAAATCTGAAATAGGCGACACTCTCTCAAAGTCGGGCTTTGATAAAAAATTCATAACAAAGCTTGCCTTTGGCGATGCCAAGTACAGGTTCGTCAACGAGATTGTCTCAGGTTCGCTCAGCGCAGACATGATGGACTACCTGCAACGGGATGGCTACTTTACAGGAGCAGAGCATGCAAAAATAGACCATCAGAGAATTATCCAGTCCCTTGACGTATACAAAGGCAGGCTTGCACTTGACAGATCTGCACTGTACTCGTTTGAATCAATGATTATGTCCAGATACCAGATGTTCAAGGCAGTCTATTTTCACAAAACTGTAAGATCAGCCGAGGTAATGATGCTGGAATCCATTAGGCTTGCAGATGATCGCCTTAACTTCACCTCACTAAATTTGGACGAATATGTCAAGCTGACAGATGAGTTTGTCGTATCCCAAATTCTTTCATTGCCAACAGACACCGACGATCTAAGAAGGGCAAGGCAATTTGCGGAAGACTACCAAAACAGGAATTTACTAAAATGTGTTTACGAGCAGCTGACAGACAAAAAATTCACAAAATCCCAAGAAAACAAACTAAAACAAAACATTGCAAAAAAATCTAAAATTAACATAAATCAGATATTTGTGGACACCACAACCACTTCATCACTGCCGCTTACGCCGTCTAAGGAAAAATCAAAATCAATCATATTGATGACAGAGGACTCGACAAAGTCATCCATAAGGGAAATCCCGTTTTCAAAAATACCCGTGGTTTCCTCGATATCCGGATCCATGAATATTGTACGAATCTATACTCCTGCGCGACATAGAAAAAAAGTTGAAATTGCAGCAAAATCGATTCTTGGTGATTAGATGGCAAAAAAAAGAATCGTAATCAAGCTTTCTGGAAGAGTATTTGGAATAGAAAACAACGAAAAACTGCTCAAGGACTACGCAGAATTTCTTGTAAAAATCAGCAAAATTTGCCAGCCAATTGTGATAGCGGGGGGAGGTAAAATAGCACGGCACTACATTTCGCATGCACGTTCTTCTGGCGCAGACGAGTCAACCCTTGACGAGCTTGGAATTGAGGTCTCAAGGCTTAACGCAAAACTCCTGATCTATGCACTAAAGGACAAGGCTTATCCGCATCCGCCAACCACTCTTGCAGAGACAAGACATGCAGTGGACAGCGGACTTATTGTTGTGGCAGGGGGGCTGCATCCAGGTCAGAGCACAAACGGAACCGCGGCACTGATTGCCGAGAAGGTACAGGCATCGGAATTTCTAAACGCAACAGACGTCGATGGAATTTACGATTCGGACCCAAGAAAAAACCCAAAGGCAAAAAAGTTCAAAAGAATTGAACTAAGGAACCTACGTAATATTTTGGTGCATGAGGATTCCCTTGCAGGCGGCTATGATCTGATGGACATAGTGGCACTCAAGGTGATTGAGCGCTCTAAAATCAAGACACGTGTACTAAAAGCAGACATTTCGGTTCTAGAAAAGGCAATCAAGGGCACACCGGTAGGAACCGAAATTATACTCTGAGGATCACTTTAACTCGTTTTGCACAGTAGGATACTGCTCTGTCCAAATTTCCACTTTTCCCCCAGCATATTCTTCTATTCCGGATTCTTTTGCTTTTCTGAAAATTTCCATCGCAGCGTCCTTTTCAAGTACCTTTGATTGCGCCTTGGTGTATCCCTCCGAATCAACCAGTATGGTAACATAACCATCAGCAGTATGAATCACCGCAACAAGGTCTTCTTCTCCAATTGGGAGAAACTGCCCGTCCTTCTTTTTTGTAGTCAGGGTCAGCATCCCAAACCCGGCAAGCTTGAAGAGAATCATCTGTGACTTGCTTGATCGTTCCTTCCCAATTCTCACTGCCTGAAAATACTGCATTGATATTTACAAAAAAATTATTCCTATAAGCATTTCATCTTAACGTTTAGATAGACAAAAACAATAAAAATTGTCGTTGAACCCTAAATTTCTTCTTGTAATAGTTGCAGTAGTAATAGCCGGAATTATAGGATTCATTGCATTTTCAGGCTCACAGCTTATCAACGACATATCCAAGGACGGTTTGGGCAAAATCTCACCTGCACCCATCAAGGTCATACCTCTTCAAATCGAGCTTGCTAATCTGTCAATTGTAGAGGTTACGGACGAGCAAGCAACCATACAAATAGACTTCAAAGTCACCGATCTGAACTACAAGTCCATCATTTTACAGCTAATCAAATACGAATTATATGAAAATGGGAAAAGGATAACCACGGAAGAAATCGGCCAAAGGCCGGAAGGAATGGTTGACGTGTCAAATTACTTTACAATTCTGAGCAATAATCCGCAGATAATAGGTGAAAAAATCACAATAAAAAATACCGGTAACACGCCAGAGCTCTGGTCTGCATTAACAAACAACACTGCAAAATGGACAGTCAAGGGAGAGGCATACTATAACCTGAGTTCAATGACCAGCGGCCAAGAAAACATCACGCCATTTGAGTTCACAAGATAACGATCGTTCGGTATAAACAAACATAGATTTAGTATGTTTTTTTGGTCGAAAATAGCAGAATGTTACTCAGTTCTTACTCTGTAAGTAATTTGATTCATACGGCAGAGTCCCTCTTGGAAATAACTAAAACTCTTCATGTCGAAGCGACAAGTCTTCAAGAGCTAAAGGACGACGTAATGAAAGAACAACAGGAGGCACACAAACAAGGGCAGTTGGTCAAAAAAATGACGAACTATCTGAGCAATGAGCTTGGCAGATTGGAGCTGGATACTGACAAAATAGACAGTCCGTCATTTTCAATAAACAACATGGAAAAATTTTCAGAAACTGAAACGAAATTACGAGTCTTAAGGGGTCGACTGAGCGAATTTGTTGACGAGGACGATGCAGAAAACCTCAAAAGGGCAGACTCGACCATCTCTAATGACCTAAAGGGTTTTGAATCATTTCTGCTTGATCTGACCGGCCTGTTAAACCAAAGAATACCAAACCTTGAAAAAGTAATAGACAGACTGAGGGGGGAGAGCAGAGAGGCCCAACAGCAAAAGGTTTTGCTAAAGGAAATGGTCGATTTGTTCAACAAGGAAATCGAGGAGCTCGATTCCACCTTTACTGATTTGAAAAACAAGCTTACTGTATCATAGAATCATAAAATTATGATAATTTGTCTATATGACAAAAATTTTGGAGAAATTATATATGATTCATTATGCGAATGCAAGCAAATGGCAGAAGCAGCATTAGCAGCATATGGCTCAGTGATTGGCGTCGGAATTGCCTTTGCAGTAGTATTATTTGCATTACGTGGCAAGGGTCATCCAGAATCAGCCGAATAAATCAAAAGATCAAAAGATCTTTCATTCTTTTTACTTGTCCTTCTTAACTCCGAAGAGCTCTGCAATCGAGAACTGTTTTCCCTCATGCTTCTTTATGAAACAGCGGTCATAATACTGGCAGGTGGAGCACTCTGTAGACGGCTCCAAAATCGGGGTCTTTTTGTCACCAATCAGATTGCTAAAAACGCGTACTCTGCGTATTACCTCTTCGAACATTTTTTTCTCCCTGATCAAGGCAAATGACGACTCCTTTCCGTCGTCTGTAATGTAAATTACGACTCCCTCGGTCTTGTTAAAAATCCACAAACACGCATTAAGATGCAAAACGTCGCTGGCAAACGGAGTTTCAGGCGCGACGGGAACAGTCTTGAAGATAATTACAACATCATCAACTATCATATCCGGCTGGCCCTTGAGATTTATCTCGTCGATAGCAAACTGACCCATTTTGGAGCCATAGGGCAGTTTTCTAATGAGGCCCCCAAACAAATTTCCAAAGGTCTTGTTTTCCTGCTCCGCCCTCTCAAATCTGTCAAAATAGGATCTCCTCATGCAGCGCACAACTTCATGTAGATAAATTGTCTTATTATCGCCTGGATCTGCTGCCTGCGGTTCTACCTCCTTTGTAATGGCATCTATTGCACTGGTGACTGTTTTCCTATAGTCCCTATCGCCCATCATTTGCGTTTTCCCTCCATCTAGCTCAGAATCTCCGTCAGCTTCTTTGAGATTCTATCTGAAAAGGCAAGAGTCACAAAATGTATCCCAAACCCGACTACTGCGCCAACCACAAGATTTGAGGTAGTAAAGTAAATTCCTAAAAATATCCCAAGTGCCGGAATCGTAAGAATTAACGCAAGAAAGGTGCTGACCCAGACCGTATTAACAAACACTTCTGTCGAAATGTTTGGCTTTTTTCTGTTAATCCTAATCATTGAACGTACGATGGTTTTACTATATATAATTGCAGATAGGTTATTTCTCTGATTCTATTATTAGCCTAGACATTGTCGTTTGTGGAGGGATTTTTTGCTCAACTGCAAACGCAATTGCCGCAATGTTCCTGACTTCATATGAGATCAGCTTTGTTATTCCAACAATTGTTGAAAAGTTGAACATTCTAGAAAATGACCTGTTCACTGCCTTGCAGATTGCCATTTCAAACGAATGTTCAAATTCGGAGATCGCCTCAATGTCGTTTTCTGTTTGTGGTACCAGTTCTCTGTATCTTGTGCTTGCAAGCTCATCAAATATGCTTTTTACAGAATCCGCAGACATCAGCTTGCCAAGAAGATCCTTTGGTATACTTGGCGTATGTGTCACAATGAGATTCTTTATCTGTTCTTCATCCAGTCCCCAGAATTTTCCCCGGAGTATGCTCATTATGTTGTAAAAGTCAATATCCATCCCCGCAAGTCGCATCAGATCTCTGTCCCGGGAGTTTCTAATTGCCTTGCCAAGTTGCTGATACAAAATTTTGTCCAAGTATACATCAAAGACCTGGATGTCCTTTCTCTCATTGTACAGGGCTGCCGCTTTTGCCAACTCATCTCCAAACTCAACTGTAGCAAGACTTGCTACCACCTCCTCTAGGTCCTTTGCCACCAGGGCCTTTAGTATGGTGTCCCGCTGCTTGACCAGCTCTTCCGCATGTAAATTCAGGTGCGGCTCGATTTCTTCTTGGGTCTTGCCAAGGACCTTTCCCTTTAGGATTAATTTCAGATCTGATATTATGAATTTCAAATAATACGCATCCAAGACATCGGATTGACCGGCAGTTCTTGCAATGGAATAATGAGTGTCTGCAAGATCGCTTCTCAGGGCAGATTCTATTTTTCCGGCAGTAAACGGCTTTTGAATCTTTGCTACAGCATCGGCATACTTGGTATTCCTTATTCTTGTTAGGAGCTCCTCTAAATCACGCGATTCTGCCAGGGTCTGCAGTTCTGCTCTTGTTAGGAGTTTTCCTCTTTGACTAAATGACTTTACTGAAGAAAAAACCTTCTGTGAGCCTCCCATAATTTTGCCGTTTGTCTAGCGGATTTTAATGTTTGGGGAACACTCGCACAACTAGCCGACACTTTTTAGAAAATTCAGAGTTTTTTCCTTCTCCACTTTTCCCATATTGACAAAGCTCTCAAGGAACTCCCTTTGAATTCTGATTATCTCCTCAGATGTCTCTATGAATCGAGCCCTGTCAATAGGCAATGGATTATCCAGCCTGCCCTCACAATATGCTTTGACGTAACCCCTGAACAGCGAATACGTAAATCGCGGAACAAATTTTAGCAAGGTCTCGATTTCCTCCTGAAAATCTTTATCAAAGTCTTTGGCTCCTATAAAAAATCTCTCTAAAACTCTCTCCCTGCCAATAATTTCATCAAGCGCAAGTGAAACCAAAAGGCCTTTTTGGGTTAGATGATAGTACGGAATTCCTTTTTCCTGCAATGCTTTTGGTCCTCGCTTGAGTGGAAGTCTTCCTGCCTCCACTGCAATTCCCATTGGAATCAGTATTTCGTCAAGATCGCGAAATATTCCGGAGTAGATGTTCTTCCAGATTGTCCCATTTTCTTGTGCAATTTTTTGCGCGATTGCAGTTCTAGTCATCTGGGAAGGATTGTTTTGTGTTGCCAAACTCACAATTATTGCCCTCTGTCTTTGTGCCTCTCCTGTCAGCTCCTCCTGTTTTGTTTTGAAGGTCTCAAAAATTGCAAGCCTCGGCGTATCTTTCAGAAACCTTCCCTCCCTACTACATGACATAATTTCATGATTTTATGTTATTATCTCAAAAACTCAATATTTAACAATTTACATTTTTCATAATTAAAACTTCTCTATGCTTATATAATTTTCAATTTTCAAACCTGCAATGAAGACAAGGAATCATAAGTATGCTCTATTACTTATGGTAGCAGTTGCCGCAACATCTGCTGGCGCGCTGTCTCAGGCATTCGCTCAACAAGTGGGCGACGGCATGGATGGCTACGTCAAAGGAACAAGCGGAATTTACACAGGCAATACTAACGAATGTTGGTATGACGACGGAACAGGAAAAATGTTACCGTGCAAAATTGACTCTGGAGACACAGCGTGGATACTTTCTGCAACATCACTAGTCCTCTTTATGACTCCCGGTGTTGCATTTTTCTACGGTGGTCTAGCAAGATCGAAGAACATGGTAAACGTTATCGGAATGACTCTCATTGTAATGGGTCTTATCTCAGTACAATGGGTCCTTTGGGGCTATACTCTTGCCTTTGGGCCAAACACGTCTGATGCGAACAAGTACATGGGCGCACTGGACTATGTTGGGTTCAACAAGGTCTCAAACTATGCGCCTCTTGGCGCACTGGGCGAATGTACCGGTCAGGTAGGTTATAGCAGCAGGGGAGGTTATGTCGTCAGCCCAGAACAGCATTGCAGTGTAGGCTGGCCTGGAACAATTCCACATCAGCTATTCGCAATGTTCCAAGCAACCTTCGCAATTATCACACCAGCACTAATCATTGGTGGAATAATTGACCGAATGAAGTTCAGCGCATTTGTCATCTTTATACTTCTGTGGGCAACCTTCGTCTATGACCCAATAGCACACTGGGTCTGGGGAGGAGGGTTCATCGGAGGAGGCTCAATAGACCTCAATAAGGATCTCAAACCGTCGTTTGCACTTGACTTTGCAGGAGGTACTGTCGTACACATCACTTCCGGATTCTCCGCTCTGGCAGGAGCGCTTATCTTGGGAAGAAGACTTGGATATGGCAAGGTTCCAATGGAGCCTCACAACATTCCAATGGTCGTACTAGGTGTCGGCATACTCTGGTTTGGTTGGTTCGGATTCAACGCAGGAAGCGAACTTCTTGCAGACGGAGTTGCTACGAGCGCATGGGTTGTAACAAACACTGCAACCGGCATGGCTGCTATTACTTGGACATTAATGGCTTGGGCTCACACCGGCAAACCAAGTATCGTTGGTGCCGCCTCAGGAGCTGTAGCTGGCTTGGTAGCTATCACGCCAGCCTCAGGTTTTGTAGGACCTATGGCATCACTGATAATTGGAATCGCCGCAGGAACTATCTGTTATGGCTGTGTAGCATTCAAGAATTCACGCAAGTGGGATGACGCACTCGATGTATGGGGAGTACACGGGATGGGCGGTTTCGCAGGCGCAATCTTGACTGGAACACTTGCCAGTCCTCACATCTGGGATACCGGCGTCGGTATCGGTGCATGGACTGGAACACCAGAAGGATACGAGCAACAAGCTATGAACATCATTGGGGCACTAATGTCGGTAGGATACTCCTTTGGAGTCACCATCGTCATACTCAAAGTGATGGATGCCGTTTGGCCAGGTGGAATCAGAGTTACTCCTAAAGAAGAGGAGATCGGACTCGACCTAGCACAACACGGAGAAAGAGCATACGTAAACGAATAGAAAACCTAAACTTTTCTCTTCTTTTTGTTTTTGTTTATAATAACAATGAATTTACATTTCCTTATTCCAGTTGAGTCATGCTAATCACGACAACTGATCTTGCGAAAGAACTTGGTGATCCAAATCTGGTACTTGTTGACACAAGGTCCTACAAGGAATACTCCCAAGGTCATATTCCCGGAGCAGTAAATTTGGATCTTTTTGCATTTCACTGGTTTGATACGTCAAAGGAGGGCCTGCAGTCGTTTAATGAGCAAAGCAAAAAAATTCTCTCATTTATAGGAATTACAGAATTGACAAAGGCAGTATTCTATGACGATGTCTCAGGAATGCTTGCGGCGCGCGGAGTCTGGCTTTTGCTGTACTTTTCTCACAACCAGGTCTTCATGCTTGACGGTGGAATAAGGAAATGGAGGGCAGAGAACCGTCCACTCGAAACAAAGTCAAATGGCTTTAGGCCAGCAAAGTTTTCTGGCAAGATAAACCCGGATATAATCACGGGATTTGAGCATATCCAAGAAAACCTAGACCGGCTCACAATCATAGACGCAAGGTCAAAGGAGGAATATGAGGGACTAGTAATAAGGGCAGCAAGGAGCGGCCACATCCCAAACGCAATTAACATAGATTGGAACCTCAACCTTTCCAGCGACGGGACAATCAAAGACCAAACCGCACTCTCTGAACTGTACAAATTTCCAAAGGATGCGGAAATTGTCACCTATTGCCAGGGTGCATACAGAGCAGCAAACTCTTTTCTGGCTCTAAAAAAACTTGGGTTCAAAAACGTCAAAGTATATCTTGGTTCTTGGGGAGAATGGGGAAACAAGCCGGAACTGCCGGTTATGTGATTATTTGCGTTTCCAGACCAGTTTGTTGTACAACATTTCTGGGACAACCTGTCTGAACGGCTGTGCTCCGCCGTCGTACCATTTTGTAAAGAACTCGTACAGGTGAAGCCTGAGTGACTGGATGTATACAATAAGTCCCTCAATCATCATGATTCCAAGATTTCCGCCAATTATCATTGCCATTGCAGTGGGTGATGAGGATCCCCCAAGCGACTGGTATGCGTTGTTTACCGTAAGTAGCAATGCGGCATGTACCAATAACATGATGCCGATTCGTGCATAGCTAAGCGTGTGAGCAAGACACTCTACTGTCTTTCCGAGGAACACTTCTATTATTACATTGATTGCACTTCCGCCATCCTCTGGATGATGCTTTGCGTGTAAAATTCCGCCGACCATCATGATAGCCATTGAACCAATTATGATTACTCCTGCAATTCTTGTGACAATCCACACTCTGGCCCAATCGCCGAGGAATATGGTTACCCAAGGAACCACTTCATTATGTGAACGAGAATACATGTTCATGACATCATAACTTGAGCCAATTCCGCACATCATGATTACGACTATTCCTCCATACAGGGTCAAGTTTGGTATTGCCTCTGTTATTACCATCATTTTGTGCCCTTCTTTGAGTAGTTTTCTAATGCGAAGCAGGAACGCCCAAACCAAGTGGACTATTCCCAAAAATATTGAAACCTTGAGAATCGTAATCACTTGTTCAAAAGTCAGCTCGCCAACACTGATTATTCCTACCAGCCAAGACACTGGCTTTAACGGTCCTTCCAAGAGCGCCTCTACTGCGGGAATGTGTATGAGATGGAATCCAAAGACCTCACCGGAACCAATACCTGCAACAGCCGCAGATGCGCCAGAAATAGCAATTAGCATTCCCCATCTTGACAAGTTGCCCTGTCCCTTCATCTTGAACAGCAAGCCAAGACCCATGAGGAAAAGACCGTGCCCCAAATCTGCAAACATTATTCCGTAGAATATTGGCCACATTAGAGCAATCATTGGAGTCGGATCTGCCTCTCCTTTCTTTGGAATTCCCTGACTCTGCGTAATTACCTCAAAAGTCCTAACCCATCTTTTGTTTTCAAACAGGGTTGGCGCATTTTGGCGCATCTTTGGGTCCATGATGTCTTCTGTTACCGACATCCATTGTTTTGTGACCTCTTTGAACTTGGATTCCATGTTTTTTGGAATATACCCTTGAATTACTGCAAATCTCTTTGTTCCGCCTGGCTTGCGCAGCGTTTCAAGAACCTCTTTTGCCATAAACGCGCCCTCATGCAACGACAAAATATCGCGGCGGATTGATTTCTTTACTTTCGCAATCTCTCCTGCAAGAGACTTCTCTTTTTTTATCAGCTCTGCGAGCTTTGATTCTATTGATGAATATGCCTGGCTAGGTATTTGCGGAAGCCCCTGTGGAATGACAAATGGATTTGCGTTAAACGCACGCAAAACTTTGAGAACCTTTTGCGAATCAACCGCATCAGAAATTACCAAAATTGCAACTTTATCCTTTGATTCTAATTCATATCTGTAAATCACAATTCCTTCCAATGTGCGAACAATCTCGTCATAGCCGGCGGAATTTATCACAAATAGGTTCGTGTAAAAATACTTCATTAGGCCAAAGCCGCCAAGATCTACGTTGAGCTTCTTTACCACATCGAGGGTTTCCTTTATTGTTGAATACTCCTCAACTGAATGCTGCGTCGACGCATAGTCGCCAAGCAGTTTAGCAGCATTTTCTATTACACTCGGGCCTTTCTTTTCCAAGTTCGAAACAATTGTTTCGATCTCGTCTAATTCATACTGCTTCTTTTTGATTACAGTTCCCTTGAAGAGGATTTCCATAATTCCAACCTGAAGTGGAATCTGTAGACCCTTTACCACGTCATCTACTTGTTGGTATATTTTTTGAGCCCTGAGTAGCAGGTCGTCGATTTCTGGGGTTACCAAATCGTTTTCTGTCTCTATTTTATGAAACCAATCAAATTCGGCAAGTCGTGAAACTGCCTGGGGAGATTCAGTCCTAGGCAAAATTATACTGCCAAGTTTTAGATCCGCAACTACCAAGACAATCTATCGTTTCTGCGAGGAGTTTAAAATCTTTCCAAAGGCTCTGTTGCCTCTTCGATTTCTGCCAATATTTTCCATTATTTGCGCATCTCAGATCGCTTTGGCATGTCGACTCAGGATTCTGGCTCTATGTTGTTGATGCGCCTTGGGCCTATCCTACAAAACGAATGCCACCCCCGCTGCCTTGTATGACACCTATGGTTTGGGTCCTAGTCGCAAAATCACAAACATTAAAATCTATTAGGATTTGAGCACAAAATAATGGGGTCTGATTCTGCACTAGAGCGAACTGTAGAAAAAATCATTCACAACACAGAAGAACAGATACTTTCAAACCTTAATGAAGCACTAAAGTCGTCTCAGGAGACGCTATCAAACTCGCATGTCTTGCTTGAGCAGGAATACGACCGAATCATATCTGAGGGCAAAAAAGAGGCAGAAAAGCTTGAAAAGCAAATAGTCGGCAACGCCGATCTAGATTCTAGAAACAAACAACTCGTACTTATTGAAGAGTCAATCGAAAAAGTTTTCGATAAGGCAATAAAGAAAATCCAGGACGCAGATCGTAACAGCGACTATTCCAAATTAATCTTGTCCATGCTGGAAGAGTCAATTCGAACTATTGGAACTCCAAATATCGTAATTCAAACAAATTCTAAAGATAAACCAGTTGTACAATCATTGCTATCGAAATTTCCAGGCGCAACGCTATCACAAGATACGATTGACTGTCTTGGAGGAATCAAAGTACAATCAAAGGATGGCACTATGAAATTTGATAACACGATCGATGCAAAACTTGAACGCCTGAAGCCTTTAATAAGGAAAGATATTGCATCAAAATTCGGTAGGTAAATGGGATGGCGGCAAAAGGAAAAATTATCTGGGTTAGTGGACCTGCAGTGAGAGCAGACGGAATGTCTGACGCAAAAATGTATGAAACAGTGTCCGTCGGCAACGCAAAGCTTATCGGCGAAGTAATTCGTCTCACGGGAGACACTGCATTTATCCAAGTTTACGAATCAACAAGCGGATTAAAACCAGGAGAGCCAGTGGTAGGAACTGGCAACCCGCTGAGCGTGTTGCTTGGACCTGGAATCATTGGCCAGATTTATGATGGAATTCAAAGGCCACTAAAAGATCTTGCCGCAAAATCTGGCTCCTTCATTGGAAGAGGAATCACGACAACTCCAGTTGATATGACAAAAAAATACAAATTCAAACCTGTTGTAAAAGTTGGCGATGAAATAAAACCTGGAACCGTCATCGGTTCAGTAAAAGAAACCGACCTAATTGATCACAGCATAATGGTTCCACCGGATCATCCCGGAGGCAAAGTAACCAAGATTGTAAGTGAAGGTGATTATGACCTTGAAACAGAACTTGCAACAACAAACGAAAGTAAAATCCCAATCAAGATGTATCACATGTGGCCCGTTAGAAAGCCACGTCCTTACAAGAGCAGATACGATCCAACAGTTCCGCTCCTCACAGGACAACGCGTAATTGACACATTTTTCCCTATTGCGAAAGGAGGCACTGGATCAATTCCTGGAGCATTTGGCACAGGAAAGACAGTCACATTGCACCAAATTGCAAAATGGGCTGACTCCCAAGTCGTAGTTTACATTGGATGCGGAGAACGGGGAAACGAAATGACCGAAGTGCTAGTAGAGTTCCCGCACCTCAAAGATCCACGTACCGGAAAACCTCTTATGGATAGAACCGTTCTTGTTGCAAACACAAGTAACATGCCGGTGGCCGCAAGGGAGGCGAGCATCTACACTGGAGTTACAATCGCCGAATATTACAGAGACATGGGAAAAGATGTTGTCCTTGTGGCAGACTCTACAAGCAGATGGGCAGAGGCGCTAAGAGAAATGAGCGGAAGGCTGGAAGAAATGCCAGCCGAAGAAGGCTATCCATCATACTTGGCATCAAGATTAGCAGAATTTTATGAAAGGGCCGGACGAGTCAGAGCGCTTGGAAGCCCTGACCGTGATGGCTCTGTAACCCTTGTTGGTGCGGTTTCACCATCAGGTGGAGACTTTACAGAACCGGTGACTACTCATACCATGAGATTCATCAAAACCTTCTGGGCACTAGATGCAAAGCTAGCATATTCAAGACACTATCCATCAATCAACTGGATGAACAGCTACTCTGGCTATCTATCGGACATTGGCAAGTGGTGGGGAGACAATGTAAGCAAAGAATGGTTTGAGCTGAGAAGCGAGGCATATGGCATTTTACAAAGGGAAGACACGCTAAAGGAAATTGTCAGGCTGCTCGGACCTGAGGCGCTTCCGGACGAGGAAAAACTGATTCTTGAAGTGGCAAGAATGATCAAAATCGGAATTTTGCAGCAAAACTCTTTTGACGACGTGGATACATACTGCAGTCCACAAAAACAACTCAAATTACTGAAATTACTAGTCGAGTTCTACAGGCAAGGGCAGCGCGCACTAAAGGACGGTGTATCGCTTGCAGATATTCGAGCAATGCCGGTAATTTCTACGCTGCTAAAGGCAAGAATGGAGATTCCAGATGATCAAATTGCGAAACTAGATCAAATTCAAACAACAATTAATGACGAATTCAAAAAAATAGGAGTTAAAGTTACAAATTGAGCACACAAGGCGGAGTACAATACAGCAAAATTGCAGAAATCAAGGGTCCGCTTGTCGTAGTTGATGGAGTAGACAGCGCAGCATTTGACGAACTAGTTGAAATTCAAACTACCGGTGGCGAAAGAAGACTGGGCAAGGTACTCGAAGTAGGTAACGGCAAGGCGATTGTTCAGGTATTTGAGGGAACAACGGGTCTTTCAGTTTCTGGAACAAGTGCCAAGTTTATGGGCAAAGTGATGGAGATGCCAGTATCCGAGGAGGTCTTGGGAAGAGTGTTTGACGGCCTTGGTAGACCAATTGACGGATTGCCAGATCCTATAGCTTCTAAATTTTTAGACATAAACGGAGAGCCGATGAATCCTGAGCAACGGGAATACCCAAGAGACTTTATCCAAACAGGCGTTTCTGTCATCGACGGAATGCTAACGCTGGTCAGGGGCCAAAAACTTCCAATATTCTCAGGCTCTGGCATGTCGCACAACATTCTTGCAGCACAAATTGCAAGGCAAGCATCAGTAGTTGGAACTACCGATGAATTTGCAGTCGTGTTTGCGGCAATTGGAGTGCAGTACTCTGAGGCAGAGTATTTCAAGCGAAGCCTTGAGGAATCAGGTGCACTAAAGCGTAGTGTATTGTTTTTGAATCTGGCCGACGATCCTGCAATTGAAAGAATAATCACGCCACGTGTGGCACTAACAGTAGCAGAATATCTTGCGTATGATCTAGGCATGCACGTACTGGTAATTCTTACGGACATGACAAACTATGCGGAGGCACTAAGGGAAATCAGTGCCGCAAGAGAAGAAGTGCCGGGAAGAAAGGGATATCCTGGATACCTGTATACTGACCTTTCAACAATTTATGAAAGGGCAGGAAGACTGAATGGAAGAAAGGGAAGCGTAACACAAATGCCAATCCTGACAATGCCATCGGACGATATCACTCATCCAATTCCTGATCTTACTGGATATATCACAGAGGGACAAATCGTGCTTGGAAGGGATCTGTTCAGACAGGGAGTTTATCCGCCAGTCAACATACTCATGAGCCTCAGCAGAATAATGAAGGACGGTATAGGCGAGGGAAGAACAAGGGTAGACCATCAAGAAATCTCAAACCAGAACTATGATGCTTATTCAAGATCACAAGAAGTCCGCGCCTTGGCAGGAATCGTCGGAAAAGCAGGGCTTACCGGCGTTGATCTGAAATACCTAGAGGTTGGTGACTCTTTTGAAAAAGACTTTCTGACTCAGGCAGTGGACGAAAACAGAACAATCGAGGAAACACTCTCGCTGCAATGGAAAGTTGTATCCTACTTACCAAAGAATGAACTGACCAAGGTAAAAGACAAGTTTATCGAACAATATTACAAGGAACGATAGCTAAATGTCGTTTGGACAAAATGTTGCAGCAACAAAGATTGAGTTGCTAAAATACAAACGATCAAGCCAGGTTGCCATGATGGTAGAAAAAATTCTCGATGACAAAAGAAAAGTGTTGCTCAAAAATATTGAAGAAATGATTACGGAAGCAAACAAGGCAAGAGGCGGAATATGGGATCCGCTACAAGATGTCTACAAATCAGTAAACGATGCATACCTCTCGCTTGGGACTACCACGGTTGATTCAGTTGCACAATCTACGCCCGCAGTCATGGAAGTCGACACGAAAATAAAGCGAATTGTTGACGTGTCTATTCCAACACTAAACGTTACAGAAAAGGACACAAACTCAATGCCTTATGGCTTTGCTGATACCAATTCCTCAATAGACAGAGCCGCAAAACAAATCAAAACACTGCTTCCAAAGATCTGCAAGGCAGCCGAATACGAAAATTCTATTTTTGCCTTGGCAAAAGCATTAGAAAAAACCCAAAAACTGTTAAACGCGCTAGCAAATGTCATCATTCCGCAGTACAAGTTACGCATAAAGTTCATTTTATCTACACTTGAGGAGAGAGAAAGAGAAGAATTCGCAAGGTTAAAAAAAGTAAAGGCAGCAATGGAGAAGAGAAAGTAATGGCAAAAGAAGATATCAAGAAATTGATTGATGATGCAAGCAAGTTGCTTGAGACGGAATATGATGATCAGGTAAGCACAATAAAAAATGAATTGCGATCATTCAAAAGCAAAACACTGGAAAAAATTCAAAAAAACACACCATGATTTAAATATGGAAATTTTGGAGCGTAATTGAAAATGAAACCTTTCGCATTATTGCTTTTGACAGCAATAGTCTCACTTTCAGCATTTACGGGGTTTGCATTTGCGCAAGAAGCCACTGCTGCTAAATCAGCTGATAGCTCAATGAAGCTAGTGGGTGCAGGTCTTGCATTCGGACTTGCGGCATGCGGTGCTGGAATTGGACTTGGTTACGTAGGATCTGCAGGCTTGGCAGTAATTAGTGAAAATCCTGCATTACAGTCAAAAGTGTTCATATTCATAGGCATGGTCGAGTCCATCGCAATCTATGGAATAGTCATGATGTTCATTATCTTGGGACAATAGTTCCCAAAAAAACTTGTTTTAAATTTTTTAACGGTACTTTAGCTGATTTACATCAAGAATTCTTGTGCAATATTTGCATCGCAAAACAAGACCTGTTTTATCAATGACATCCATGGTTGACTCAATGTCCTCATTGCTGTTTGTTATGCAGTCGGGATTTGAGCAGCGGAAAATCTTTTCAATTTTATTTGGCAAAAAGACGCGCCGTTTTTCCACTAACTTGTAATCCTTGATAATGTTAATTGTTGCCTTGGGGGATATGACTGCAAGCTTGTTTGTGTCAAAGTCCTGCAGGAATTTGTTTTCTACCTTGATGATGTCTTTTTTGCTAAATTTTCCGCTAGGAACGTTCAGCGCTATTGTAATTACATTGCCGTCCTTTCCGTCTATTCCAAGCGCCTCAAGCACTTTTAGGCCTTTTCCGCCCTCAATATGATCAATTACGGTACCGTCCTTTATGCGTCTGACAATCAGATTTGACTCCTGCATCAGAATACTTTGTATACTAACCAGTATATATCATTGAAAGAAATGAACGAATTTTATCAAAAAGATATCATTTCTGTGAAGGATCTGGAAAAGTCACAGTTTGAAAAAATCTTTACCGCAACAGACAAGATAATCCAAATGGATCCAAATGAAAGAAGGGAACTTGGAAGGGGCAAAACCTTGGGCTATCTGTTCTTTGAGCCAAGTACCCGTACCACGCTAAGCTTTCAGGCTGCAATGGCACTAATCGGAGGCACCTCAATT
>DATIGB010000221.1:0-2742 GCA_035454985.1 Candidatus Nitrosotenuis sp. | reverse complement strand
AGGATCTCTACTCCATACATTACAGGCTAATCCCCTACATGAGACTCAAGGCAGAATGCGATTACGCGACCGCAATTAAAGAAGCGCGAACAAAATAATAATTTTATATCCTCCGCATATTGCAGTTTTTTCAGTAGCCCGATAGTCTAGCGGTCAAATGAAATTTCAGACTAAGGATTCTGCCCTCTGGATCTCATGAGTGGATAGGCAGAGACGGCAGTTCGAATCTGCCTCGGGCTACTTTACTATCTAGACGCTTGCGCTATTCTTTCTAGCTCGTTCTTTTTCTTGACAGACGGAGCGTTTCCATCATTTGTTGATGCTGCAATAAGATGGTCCGCAAGGTATTCCTCCATTGAACGCGGGTTTGAAAACGATGCTTCCTTTACGCCATCTGCGATAAATCTCAATGCCAAGTCAACTCGTCTTAGGGGAGACACGTCAACTGATACGTGATATGCAGTACCGCCGTAAACTATTCTTGTCGTGTCTTCGTTTGGCGCCGAATATTCTATTGCTCTGACCAGTACCTCAACTGGGTTCTTGCCAGTCTTTAGGTGGATGATGTCAAATGTAGCTTTTACAGTGTTGAGTGTGCGCGCCTTTTTTCCTCCCATTCTTCCAGTGTTCTTTGCATATTTCTTTCCAAAGTGCATAAGCTTGTTTGCAAGTCTTTCTACAATGTTTACTTCGAGTTTATTGAATCTCTTAAGCGAGGAGCGGCCAAATGTCAGTGGCATCACTGATTTTTTAAGTGAGATTGTTGTTTTGAGTCCAGGATCCTTTATTTCAATTCCGGTGAGATCCCATTTTCTAAACAGCAAAAGGTTTGGCGCGTCTGTCATGTTTATCTCCTCGGCTTTTCTTTTCTTCCTCGGACCAGTTCTCTGAGGGAAGTTCCGTTTACCTTGAATACCTTGAATCTAACTCCAGGAATGTCTCCCATTGCTCCTCCTTGTGTTGCACCCATTCCTTCCAGGTGAACCTCGTCGTGCTCGTCAATAAAGTTCATCGCTCCGTCTCGCGGTAAAAATGCGGTAACCGTTTTTCCATTTTTGATTAGTTGCACTCTGACACATTTTCTTACAGCAGAGTTTGGCTGCTTTGCCTCAACTCCTACTTTTTCTAAAACAATACCTCTTGCCTGCGGCGAGCCTCCAAGCGGGTTTGACTTGCGGTCAAGGCCCAAGGTTCTTCTTTTATATACGCCGATTGACCAGCGTTGTCTCTTTCTTTTTGCCTTCAGTACGCGGCCTGCGAATAAACCAAGTGGTGACTTTGCCATACTATCACTCCATCATTTTATCAGGACTGTTAATTAAAACGCTTGTAATTTCAAAATATCTTTTTGCAAGCAAGCGTGCCTTTTCTGCGTTGCGTCCCTCGCGTCCAACCACAATTCCCTTCTTCTTTGGATCAACCAGAACTATTGCCTGGGTTGTTCCGTCAAGTCTTTTGTTCAGTTTAACATCGGTAACAAGTTTTGGGTTTAGCATGTTTTTCAAAAATTCTACGGGGTCATCAGAATATTCAACAAGCTCGACGCTTTTTTTGACAATGTTTTGGAGATTTCTAATGTGTGAGCCTCCCTTGCCAATTGCCAGCCCCATTTTTCCTTCGCTGACTACAAAGATGACGCGGTTCTGTTTTTCATCCTCCACACAGTCGCGAGCAGATGCGCCAGTAACATTTTGGAAAAGCGAGATTAAGCGCATTTGATCAGTTGTAAGTTTGATTGTTTGTGGCATGGTTGCTAATTATCTCGAAGCTCTGCGGGTCTCATTTAAACTTTGAGTGTTGTTTGAAAAAATTTTGTTGATCATTGTTTTTCTGATTCTTTGATTATTGCTTTGACGTTTGCTTCTGGAATTGAAGTCAATGATGCTGCTGATACTCTAAACTGTAATCCACATAGTCTGCCAAGTGCGACAGATGAGCCATCAAACGGTAGCGTTGCAACCTTTTGGCTTTTGGCAGAATCTTGGATTTTCTCCAATGAACCTTCCGAAACAGATCTTGATACTACGACGAGTTTTGCATTTTTAATTGTCTGGACCACCTGCTTTGTGCCCAATACGCATTTGTTCTCTTGTAGCGCGTCCTTTAGTGCTTTTTCTAGTAATTTACTCATATCTCACTGCGTAATGTCGATCCAAAATTGCTCCTTTATAGATTTATCACTTGAAAAATCGAACAAATTGCCAGTTAATTTCAGAAATAAAAATAATATAAAAATAAAGAGGGTTTGTCGGGCAGCAAATTTTGAATCCCTATTTTACAAAAAACGACTTGGCGTAGATTGGCGCAAGTGCGGACGGATCGTCTAGTGATTTCCAGACAAACGCCTCTATTCTGTAATTACCGCTTTTGGTTGGAAGCCATGATTGCGACAGCTCAAAGTTTTGAAGATCTGCCAAACTGCCAGTTATCCAAGAAAGTGAAACTGTCCTGTCTTGCTCGTCTTTAATTTGTAGAATGGATGTAAACTTTTGAGGATAGTTTTGGTTGTTGTGTATGTGGCTTATGATTTGCATTTGGTTTCCCTTTGTCAGTTCGCCGATTTGTTTTCCTGACGAATCTGCAACGTACAGATCTTCAATTGAGACCCGTTGTAGGGCAGGCATGCTTGATTCAACAGACGACTTTGCTGTGATGTCCAGCTCATCAGATGTGCTGTATGGTTGTGGCAATGTTCTGTCTTCATATTTTGCAGTGATGGTATCGCCGGGTAGAGCACGCAGT
>DATIGB010000220.1:0-3207 GCA_035454985.1 Candidatus Nitrosotenuis sp. | reverse complement strand
CAAAACTACTTGCGGCACTGGAGGAACTGCAATGAGCCGTACTCTGATGATTCAGGGAACATCGTCTGGCGCAGGAAAGACAACGCTTGTTACCGCACTATGTAGGATATTTGCAAATTCAGGATACAGCGTAGCGCCGTTCAAATCACAAAACATGTCAAACTATTCGTACAGGGAAAGCGGGTTTGAGATTTCCCAGGCGCAGGCAATACAGGCAGTTGCATCAAAGACAGAGATTTCGCCCCACATGAACCCAATTCTTCTAAAACCCCTTGGCAACTATCGCAGCTCCGTGCTACTCCAAGGCAAATTTTACAAGGAAATGACCGCAGATGCCTACTACAAGAAGTTTGCCCTGACAAAGGGATTTCAAGTAGCGCTGGAGTCGCTTGCCATATTGCAAAAAAAATACGACCTTATCGTAATGGAAGGGGCCGGCTCCCCTGCGGAAATCAATATGCAAAATTACGACATTGCAAACATGCTGCTTGCAGAAAAGACAAAGTCCCCCGTGATCCTGGTGACTGATATAGAAAGGGGCGGATCCTTTGCAAGCCTTGTTGGGACAATGTCGCTTTTGCCAGAACAGCACAAACAACTGGTGAGGGGATTTGTGATAAACAAGTTCAGGGGAAACATAAACATCCTGACGCCGGGATTCAAAAGACTCAGACAGATAACCTCTAAATCTGTTCTTGGCGTAATACCGCTAATTGAAATGGATCTGCCAAACGAAGACTCACTTGACGACAAAATAAGTCTCTTCAAAAAACAAAACAAGAAGAAACTTGACACTGAAATTGAAAGGCTCGCAAGGACGGTAAAGAAAAATCTTGATATCAAATCGCTGGAGAGGTTACTCAAATGATACTCATTCCAATTCTGACTGTGTTTTTTGCATTGACACTAGATCTTGTGTTTGGCGACCCAAAAAACAAGTTTCATCCAACAGCCTGGGTTGGAACCGTTATTGCAAGACTTGTTCCGCTTGCAAAAAACCAAAATCAAACAAGGGAAAAAATTGGCGGCATTTTGGTTACTGTTTTGGCATCTGCGCTTGTGGTAGTCCTACTGTTGCCATATGAATACGCAATTAGAAATGTATCCGGCACAGTACTTACCATAATTGTCATTCTGGTTGGCTCTCTTTTACTCAAAACTACAATTGCCATAAGGGGGCTGGAAAAACACGGCAAACTAGTCATGGAATCCATATCGAAGAACAACCTTGAGGAGGCGCGCTCAAGGCTCGCAATGCTAGTCAAGCGCACAACCAAAGACTTGGATAGAAATCACATTATTTCAGCCACGCTTGAGAGCACAAGTGAAAACATTGTTGATGGAATAACTGGACCGCTGTTCTACTTTGGCCTGTTTGGACTTCCGGGGGCATTTGTGTATAGGACTATCAACACAATTGACTCCATGATTGGCTACAAGACTGCCCTATTTAGAAACGTGGGCTGGTTTGGTGCAAGCTGCGATAAGGTGCTAAACTACTTGCCTGCAAGAATAACTGGGCTGGTCATGATACTTGCAGCCGTTTTGGTAAGGGCAGACTGGAAGAATTGCTTGATCACTATGAGACGTGATGGAAAAAACACGGAAAGTCCGAATGCTGGTTATCCAATGGCTGCAATGGCAGGAGCACTTGGGACAAGATTTGAAAAAATTGATCATTATACCTTGGGCAATGGTACTATGATCCTAGATGAAAGTCATTTCAGATCAGCCGTTCTGCTAATGAAAGTAACGGGAATTTTATTCTGCGTACTGATTACTATGCCGTTGATAATTCTCTTGTCATATCTGGGGTGGTGGATACATGTTTAGGCAAGCAGGCTCTGTATTTTCATTTCTGACAATAGCTCCTGTTGGAAATTCGGATCTACAAACAATCGCAAGGCACATGTACCTGTTTCCATTAGTCGGCATTGCCATTGGGCTGATGGTAGGATCAGTGGCATATGGCCTGTCGTTTTTCTTGGAACCATTGGTTGTTGGTCTTTTGATCACTGGAATGCTTGCGCTAATCACTGGTATTCATCATACAGACGGCCTTTCTGATTTTGCAGACGGTCTGATGGTGCGTGGCACAAAGGAAAGAAAGCTGCAGGTGATGCGAGATTCATCAGTCGGCTCCGCAGGAATATTTGCAATCATCCTATATGTTGCAGGAATGGTAATTGCAATTTCCTCGATGAGGGGGTTTGAGCTATTCCAGGCAATCCTGATTGGAGAAATAATAGCAAAGTTCTCAATGGTTCTGCTTGCTAGCCTTGGCCCGTCTGCATGGGAGGGTTCTAACTCCTTATTTATCAAGAGCATGAGGAATAGAAAAAAACTGGCAATTGCAGCCGCAATCACAGTTGCCTCTATTTTCATTCTAAGGAACAACATTGGATTTTTGGCACTTGGCGTAGGAATCGCGCTCACTGTGTTGATTCTGGCGGTGTCAAGGAGAAGCTTTGGGGGAATTTCAGGCGATGTCATGGGTGCAACAAACGAAATCACAAGACTTGCATCCTTACTCGTCTTTGTATCGGCATGATCGGTCTTGTTATGGCAGGAGGCAAAGGGATGCGCATGGATTCCAAGGAGGAAAAACTTTTACTCCAATACAAAAAGCCAGTCGTCGTTCATGTGATTGATGCACTAAGGGATTCTAACTGTTTTTCAAAAATTATGGCTGCGACAAGCGATAATTCTCCAAACACGCAAAAACTGCTTCAGACTATTGGTGTTGGAACTATCAAAACAAGAGGTGACGGATATGTATCTGATCTAAACATGGCGTTATCAAGTCTGGACGAGCCGACACTTGTAGTGTCAGGCGACATGCCTCTACTTGATGGACAAATAATAAAGGAGCTGGTTGCAAGTCACGACGGTGGTGTGTGGCAGAGCTTTCTTGTCACAAAAAAATTCCTAAAAACCGTGAACCTGACATTGGAATTTTCAGTAACCCATGATAACAAAGAGTGCTACTACACCGGCCTGTCGATAGTTGATCCAAAGAAAATTTCCTCAATGGATACAATCAAAGAATCATACCTGATAGTTGATGACAAAAGACTAGCGTTAAACCTTAACACAAAACGAGATTATGCCTTACTCAAGGGAACCTAGAACAGTACCAAAAATCTTTGCGACAGATCCTGTTGGCTCTGCAATTGTGTTGCCACACGACTTGCATGTCACAACTGT
>DATIGB010000219.1:0-2022 GCA_035454985.1 Candidatus Nitrosotenuis sp. | reverse complement strand
ACGGGTGTCAATGTTGGGGAATTTTACGGCAAGAGCAGCCCATGATCTCAAAAACCCCCTGTCTGTCATCAAGAACTCCTCGCAAATTCTGCGCATCACTCTGGAAAAGCATCTTGATGAAAAGTCAAACGGGCAATGGTCAAGGCTTGACCGCGCAGTCGCAAGAATGTCTCATCAAATCGACGATGTCCTTGGGTTTGTAAAGCCCCCAAAATTAGAGCTAAAAAAACAGGTGGTTGCAAATATCCTGTCTGATGTGCTGGAAAGAATGGAAATTCCAAGCAACATAGTTATTCATCCGCCGCTAATCGGCTCGTCAATCTACTGCGATGCTGAAAAAATCGAAATAGTCTTTGTAAATCTGCTAACTAATGCAATTCAGGCAATAGGTCAAAATGATGGCTCAATCGACATCTCGATATCTGAAACATCTGATCCAAGATATCTGGAAATACTGATCAAGGATTCGGGTTGCGGCATGTCGCCAAATCTGTCTGAGAAATTGTTTAAACCGTTTTTTACAACAAAGCAAACTGGAACTGGGCTCGGACTGGTTAGCTGTAAAAGCATAATCGAGGAGCACGGGGGCAAGATAGGCATAACGAGCACTTTTGGCAAGGGAACCACTATCAGTCTCAGACTTCCAAAAGAATCGGAGTTTGCGGCGATTCACATGGACGGCCAAGAAAAAACACCAAGTCAAGAGTCTTGCAGAATGTCCACCTGAATCTCATTTGGGGATTCTGTGGCCTGTGTTTTGCATAACACGCCAAATGCTTGAGTCTCCGGAAACGGGGTCTTATCCGAACTTTACAGTCGATTTCATCGTACCGTCAATTACCTTGTTGTCGCTGGCAACAGTAAGGGTCAGTGATCCGACTTCCTGTGTATTCATTTTCCCGAACGCGCCGTTTGAATCCAATATGGTAAAGTAGCCGTTCATCTGCTTTGTTCCGCTTGAGGACTTGCAGGAGACGCCATGGGTGTTTATTGAAAAGTTGTTTTTCATTGAGTCATCGTAAATTTTTAGTATGCCGGAAAACGGAACACAGTCGCCCTTCTGTCTGTTGTCTATGGTCTTGATGTATCCTGAGCCAGACATCTTTATTTTCTGGTAGCCAAAACTAAACGACTGCATCTTTAGTTTTAGATCCTTTGGGCTTGCGGTGCCGGTTATTTTTGAATAGATGTATATCTTTTGGTTGGGGTGATACGGTTCTATTTGCGCAGCATACACATGCGATACCGTGCCCACGATAAACAAAACTATGAGCGATGCCGCCAGTGATTTTCTCAATATTTATCGACCTTTGGTCTACGGTTAAAACCTTAGCGCAGAACATCTATGTCCCGATGCCGAAGGCCAAGTCAAAAAGTCTAGTTTGGCGATGCCCATAGGATCCTCCACAAGGCACGATTAATCTGCTAAAATTGATCAACGCCAGTAAAAACAATAATTATTAACCATTCAAAATCGAATAGATACGTGCGCATATTACAATTACACTGCGATAGCATAGAATACACTCCCACAAAAAAGGAAATCAAGTCTGCCGAAGAAATCTCCCCCGAAACAAGAAAGCTGGACGAAGTTGTGGTTGCATTTGTCGCAATGGAGCAAGGAGATGACTCTGAGACTGCAAAAAGGGCAATCGGCGAAATAACGGCATCGATGGAAAAAGTCGGATGCAAAAAACTACTACTATATCCATACGCACATCTGAGCTCAAATCTTGCGGCGCCAAGCCTGGCGTTTGGCCTGCTAAAGGAAATGGAGTCCCTTGCAAAGGGTTACGAAGTCTCACGCGCCCCGTTTGGCTGGACCAAGTCATATAACGTAAAAGTAAAGGGTCACCCGCTTGCAGAGAGCTCAAAAACAATTGTCAATGAATCTGCCGAGGTGCATCACGACGGTCACACACATGATGACGGTCACACCTCTGACGCACTGAAATCCGAATCAAAAATACAGTCGTTTTGGTACATTATGACTCCGGATGGAGAAATGCACGATGTCGGCAA
>DATIGB010000218.1:0-3457 GCA_035454985.1 Candidatus Nitrosotenuis sp. | reverse complement strand
TAACCTCGATATCCGGAATGTGATCAAAACAGCTCACTATGCGGTGCTTTTGGCCATCCTTGGCTTTCTGGCATCAACAATCAGCGTGGCGCTAATCGCAGTCTATGGCCTGAACTGGGGATTCCTTGAAAGTATCCTACTTGGTACAATTGTCGGTGGCAGTAGCTCAATTATCGTATTCGGACTTGTCCGAAAACTGCCTATCTCTGATCAGACAAAATCAATGCTGTCTTTAGAATCCGCAATAACCGATATTTTGGTTACAATTACTGCGTTTGTTTTGATAGACATGTTAGTGTCTGGAGTGTTTGATCCTGGTCTTGCAATTATGTCCTTTGCAAAATCAATAGGAGTTGGCCTGTTGCTTGGATTTGGAATAGGCATACCTTGGGCATATGTGACTACCAAATTTCAGAATGCTCAGCACTCATACATGCTCACAATCGGAATCTTGTTTGTAATATTTTTTGCAGAAAAATCTCTTGGCGGAACTGGCGCATTAGCACCACTAATTTTTGGAATGATGCTTGGAAATAAGCAGGTTCTCTCACATTATCTGAAATTCAAATTGCCTGAGATTCCAGAAGACAATCCTACACATAATCAGCTCACATTTTTGGTGCGTTCCTTCTTTTTTGTCTTCGTAGGACTGCTTGCCACGCTGGGGCAAATTGAATTCATTCTCTTTGGCGTGATAATGGCGATTCTTATCTATGTTACAAGAATTCCGATAGTGAAGATCTCACTCAGAAAGAAATTTGCTCCAATCGACAACAGGGTAACAATAGCAATGATTCCTCGTGGACTTGCAGCAGCTGTCATGGCAACAATTCCTCTTACGGCAGGTCTTCAAAACGCAGAATACTACCCGCAAATCGTCTTTGTCATAATACTGAGTTCAGTCATAATTACTACTGTTGCATTGATAAAAGCAAAGTCCTATATCCCAAGGGACTCTGACACACAACCCGCACAAAAAGTGTGACTTTACCTTTTTACCAAATTATTAAACAATAACACCGCATTTCCAATCCCAAGAATTACTACTGCAGTGGGAAAGCCCAGTCCAAGTATCACTAGATCCTGATAGTGCAACTGTATTGTTTGTATTGAATGCCAAATCAGCGCCGATTCACCAATACATGAAATGATTATGCCTGCAGCAAAGAGGTAATTCCGTTGGAATTTTTTTATGAGTGAAGAATCAAAGTCTCTTTCAAATCGCAGAATGTTCAATATGTCGCCTCACGTCGTTTCTTTGTTTGATATCTAGACCATGCCGCTGTTTTAGGATCACGTGCAAGTTTTAATTTGTCTGTGTACATTACAGATCAGAATATTTTGCGACTTCCCATACCGTTGGCGTTTGTGCAAACAGTGAGTATTCCTTGTACTTTAATGAACAATACGTATCCAATAACTCGTCAGTAAATGCTGGACTGAGGAATTTTCTGTCTGACTGCAACGAATCCAGCGCATCCTTTAATGTGGGTGGAAGAAATCTGACATTGTAGTCTTTTTGTCTTTGTGTAGTCATGGAATAGACGCTTTCCTCTACGGGATCTCCAGGATCGATCTTTCTCTTAATGCCATCGAGACCCGCAAGTAAAATCGAGGCCTCTAAAAGATAGATGTTTGCAGTAGGATCTGGAACGCGGTACTCTAGTCGTTTTCTTGATTGATCGTCACAAAAGGTTTTTGGAATTCTGATTGCCGCTGTTCTATTGCTTAATCCCCAACATATTCCAACAGGAGCCTCGTAACCTGGAACCAGTCTCTTGTAAGAATTTGTCGTTGGATTTGATATTGCACACAACGATGTTGCATGATCCAATATGCCACCAATATAGTATCTGGCAGTCTGACTCAGACCTGCAACTTTGTCGTTTTGATCATAGAAAATATTCTGAGAATTCGACAGTATGCTGTGATGTATGTGCATTGCTGATGCATTATCGCCGTAAATTGGTTTTGGCATAAATGTCGCAACTTTCCCACTGTGTTTTACCTTGACTTTGATCAGATTTTTGATCGTGGTAAGGGTGTCTGCCATGGGAATCATTTCATCATGCTGTATGTTGATTTCACATTGTCCTGTTGTAGCAACTTCGTGGTGATGTGCCTCTACACTTACACCGAAATAATGATGAATGTCGTCGCAAATGTCTTTTCGTATTATGTCTAAGGTATCTCGTGGTTTTGCTGTATAATATCCGTCTTTGAGATCTGCCGATGTGTTTTCTTGCGACCATGGTGCCTCAACTGACCTTATTGAGTACCCGACAGTACTGGAAGACCATGCAGCGTTTGCAGTAGGCAGCAATCGTATTGAATCAAAGATGAAAAACTCTATCTCTGGCCCAAATCTGGCCTGCGTCATCCCAAACTTGCCTAACATTTCATGTGCTTTGCGTGTAATTCCCCTGGAATCCTTGTTGAATCTGTTAATTTCATCTCCTTTCTTGTCGTAAATGTCTACAAAGATACGTGCCGTTTTTCTCTGTTCGTCATAGTATGAAGGCAGCTGCCTGAATGTTGATACGTCTGGCATCAACAGCAAGTCGGAATCATCAGCAGATTTGAAACCCCTAATTGAACTGGCATCAAGTTTTTGAAGCCCATTTTTGAAATGATCTTCATTTAACGAATAGGCTGGTATGCTAAGGGAATGAAGGTCGCCAAAAATATCCACAAACCAAAGCTCGATGTATTCAAATTTTTTCTCCTGAATTTGAGAAATAATGTTTCCTGTTTTAACTAGCGACAAGATCTAACCTAACACCCCATCATCTTGGCTTGAACGAAGTGTTAGGGTGTACTTTACATCATTGATCGTTCTGATTTTTTGCAATGCCGTTTTTTTCAGTTCGTCATTTGAATCTGATTTCAGCGTTACGATGATGTCATACGCTCCATCTGTCTTGTGCATGTCTGTGACTGAATCAATTTGTTTAATCCTGTTCAAGGCAGAATCTACTTTTCCATCGATACATCTGATTAGTATAAAGATCTTTGACTCCTCGTCGCTTCTCTCATTGTGGTTTTTTGTAATGATCATTTTGCATCCTCAAAATTGGAAGACTTTTTTATTCTGTCTGAATAGTGTATGACTCGGTGTGGGAACGGAATCTCTATTCCAGATCCATCCATTTCCTTTTTGATTTCTTTTAGTAAAATCGGACCTACATTATCCCATTCATCACGGGGAATCCAGACCAGAACTTTGAGATTGACAGAAGAGTCTGCAAATTGCTCTATCCAAACCTCTGGGGCTGGTTCACGTAATACATAGGGAATCTTTGCCACTGCCTTTTTTATGACTGTTATTGCATGATCAATGTCTTCTTTGTAGGCTATTCCTAAAACTACATCTAGCCGCCTGACCTCGCTACTGGAGACATTTCTTATTTCCGATGTGAATACTTTTTCATTTGGGACGCGCATTATGGAGCCGTCA
>DATIGB010000217.1:0-2716 GCA_035454985.1 Candidatus Nitrosotenuis sp. | reverse complement strand
AAAATGAAAAAATCGAAATCGATACAATCGCCAAATATTTTATAATGTAAGAATGCGAGCTGTTTGCAAAATATCCAAGTATTAGAATGGCAAGAACCATAACCAGGCCAGTATTGATTCTCTGTTTTTGCACATTATCTTGTTCGATATGTTCCCAATATGGACAAAAATAATAAGACTTGTCAGGCGCAAATTGAACAATTGTTAATTATCATGTGCAAATTCCAAATTAATTTACAAAAAACCAACTATCGATGCAATAGATCCGGCGCAATTTTGAACTAAAATAAAAAAGAACGAGTTTTTACTCGTTTACGTATGCTCTTTCTCCGTGCTGTGCCAAGTCAAGTCCGATCTCCTCCTCTTTTGGAGTGACCCTGATTCCACCCGGCCAAACGGCATCCATCACCTTGAGTATGACGATGGTTACTCCAAAGGAGTATCCTACCGACATCAAAGCTCCGATGATGTTCATGGCTTGTTGCTCGTATCCTTCTGGCGTTCCAGTCCATGCGCCTGTACCTGTTCCGCCTGCGTCCCATATGTGTGGGCTGGCAAGTGTTCCAGTCAAGATTGCTCCTGCGAAACCACCCATCCCGTGTACTCCCCATACATCGAGTGCGTCGTCCCATTTGCGCGAGTTCTTGAATGCGACACAGCCATAGCAGACTGTACCTGCGGCAATTCCTATGATTATTGATGCCATTGGCCCTACAAAACCAGAGGCAGGCGTAATAGCGACTAGTCCTGCCACGGCTCCAGAGGCGGCTCCAACAATGCTGGGTTTTCCAGTGTGAGCCCAAGCCATTAATGTCCATGTAACAGCAGCCATGCCGGTTGCAGTGTTTGTTACAACCCATGCGCTGACGGCAACTCCGTCTGCAAGAAGTTCACTTCCTGCGTTGAATCCGAACCAGCCAAACCAGAGTATGCCGACACCCAGTACGACCATTGGAATGTTGTGCGGCTCCATTGGAACCTTGCCATATCCAAGTCTTCTTCCAAGTATCAGCGCTCCTGCGAGGGCCGAGAATCCGGAAGTGATGTGTACGACAGTGCCTCCGGCAAAGTCAAGTGCAAACGTCGGTGCCAGATCTTTATTGAGGTCAATCGACCCGCCTCCGATGAATCCGCCTCCCCAGACCCAGTGTGCTATTGGGTCATAGACGAAGGTTGCCCATAAGAGAATAAAGACTACAAACGCGCTGAACTTGATTCGGTCAATTATACCACCAATGATTAGTGCTGGTGTGATAATTGCGAAGGTTGCTTGGAACATTGCGAATAACTGGTGAGGAACTGTTCCCGGCCAGCCTACACTGCAATGCTCCTCGGTGCTGACGACATAGCCTCCCCTGCTGCTGTATCCTAACTGGTCAGTACATGCACCTACTGCGCCTAGTGGTGCATAGTTTGAGACCTTGTTGAATCCAACATAGTCCAACGCACCCATGTACTTGTTTGCATCGGTGTCGTTTGGACCAAAGGCTATAGTATAGCCCCAGAGAACCCATTGCACTGAGATAAGTCCCATTACAATGAGTGTCATGCCTATGACGTTGACCATGTTCTTTGATCTTGCAAGGCCGCCGTAGAAGAAGGCAACGCCAGGGGTCATAAAGAGGACCAGTGATGTTGCAGCTAGAACCCACGCGGTATCGCCAGAATCGGTTTTACATGGAAGCATTTTTCCAGATCCGTCGTCATACCAACATTCGTTGGCATTGCCTGTGTAAATTCCGCTTGTTCCTTTGACGTAGCCGTCCATGCCATCGCCCACTTGTTGGGCAAATGCCTGGGACAGTGCGCCAGCAGATGTTGCGGCAACTGCTACCACAAGTAATAGAGCATACTTGTGATTCCTTGTCTTCATTGCAGGTCTGAAAGTTGAAAATTATTTAAGCATAAAGAAGTTTTAAGCACAATAAACATAAATTGTTAAATATTGAGTTTTTTGGATAATAACATAGAATTATGAAATTATGTCATGTGACGTGTGAAGAGAGATGAAAAAAATCCCAAAACTTGCAATTTTTGAGACGTTCAAAACAAAGGAAGAACTGACAGGAGAGGCGCAAAGGCAGCGGGCAATAATTGTGATCTTGGCAACGCAGAATAATCCATCCCAGATGACCAGAACCGCAATTGCTCAAAAGATTGCTCAGGAAAATGGGACTATCTGGAAGAACATCTATTCGGGCATATTTCGTGATCTTGATGAGATACTAATCCCGATGGGAATTGCAATTGAGGCAGGCAGGCTACCACTGAAGCGAGGACCAAAAGCACTGCAGGAGAAAGGAATTCCGTACTACCAGCTTACTGAAAAGGGTTTTTTGGTTTCACTTGCACTAGACGAAATTATCGGTAGGGAAAGAATTTTAGAGAAATTTTTTGCACAAACCAAAAACATCGACAAAGATTTTCAAGATGAAGTTGAAACTTTGCTAAGATTTGTTCCGAGATTTACCTATTCTCTGTTTAGAGGCTATGTCAAGGCATACTGCGATGGCAAACTTGATGATCCGTTACCGCTTGACAAGGCGCAGTTCATAGAGGCGTCGGAGGAAACGATTCGAATCCAAAAGGAATTCCTTGAGAGCTTTGTCAACATGGGAAAGGCGGAAAAAGAAAAAACCCTTAACTTTCTAAAAAACGTCAGTTAGATTTTTGCATTCCCCAAACATTAAAATCCGCTTGGCAAACTCGGCAAAAT
>DATIGB010000216.1:0-17122 GCA_035454985.1 Candidatus Nitrosotenuis sp. | reverse complement strand
TGCGTTTTATGCAACAAAGGCAAAACAAGGGATGTCGTCTGATCCTTTCGCATCATCCTGGCTAAAATGTGCCGCATACTCCATTACTGATGCACTTGTGCTGTACAATGGAAGACCGCGGAGCCCAGCACATATTCTTGAATTCATCCGCAAATTCAAAAAAACCAAGGCAAACGAATCGTTCTCGGTAATTGCAGACGTGATTGGGCTTGAGCGCGCAACCCCGTCACTTCTATCAAGAATGATAAAATCAACTGTTGGCTTTTCCGACATGATTGAGAGAAATGGAAATTCCAAAATTATCCAAAGAAAATACGATTATTTTGCGGGAAATTCGCTTCTTTCAGACTGTTACTTTTACCTCGGATATATGAACAGGAACATACTGGTGTCAATCAGGGACACAATCCACAAAAAACCGGAGCTAATTCACGTCCTAAAAACGGCATTTGACATAGAACACGACGTCACAAAAACAGAACAAGACGCATCCAAGATTCACAAACTGGCGCATGATCTGACAAATCTGCTATCCGAGCACGCCTAGTTTTTTACAATAAACTTTGATAAGCTTTAAAACCATGTGGCATGATCCTTACTTCATGGTAGATCAAGCTTGCGGTTGCGAAGCAGACAGCGGAGATCCTGAATATGCATGCGATTGTGCAATGCAGGGCCACTGTATTTGTAGCCATGATTGTAAATGTTCTACTGCTGTTTGTAAAGAAGCAGTAGCAGAGTTAAGATAAGTACAAACTTAACTTCATTTTTTGTTTTTTCTAGTTTTTATTCTCTAAACCAACGACTCGTCTTCAGGATCTATGCCCCATGACTTGACCAGTTCTTTTTGAAACTTGTCGAGTTGGGTCCCGTTTAATGCGTTGCCACAATTTTTGTGCGTTGGAACCACCGACATTCCAGCAAGCTTGTATTCAATTTCATACATGTGAACTTTAGCGCAGTCGCACATTTCCAAGTGAAAATCCAAGGCTCCTCTATATTTGCCTATATGAACAACGTTTAACTAGGCAATCTGGACAATTATTACACATGAAGGCAAGTCTCTTAATTGCCATATTTGCGATTTCACTAATGATTTTTGGATTCTCTAGCGCTCACGCCCAATTCCAAGCAGGTGGCATTGACATGCCGGGAACCTGGTATGTGGGCGAGGGACTAAAGAAAGGAGATCTGTTCAGCTATTCACTGTGCCATATTGACTACAAAGACTGCACGCCATTCCAAATTGACTTTTGGTTCAAGGGCGATCACAAGTCAGGCAGCGAGACCCAATGGGAAGTGGTAACAGTAGTGCATGACGGCAATAAAATATTCAAAGGAAGCATGTATCTTGGCAAGATTGCACCGGAACCAACAAGCAGCGATCCAAGCATTTCTGAATTTGCCCGCGCATTCAAATCATCACTTGTATGGCTGTCTGCATATGCTACTAGCGACAGTGCCTCTGGTGGCAAAGGACCAAAACAGTTCAATGCGCCGTCATGGGGTAGGATTGGAAACATTGGAGGCGAGCAAATTATCCCGACATCAAAGGAAAGAATCGCAGTACCTGAAGGAACGTTTGATACCGCACTGATTACATGGAAGACTGGCGGAAAGTACAGCCGAGTGTGGGTTTTGGACGACTTTCCATTCCCAATAAAGGCAGACACATATGCGCACGTCGCAGCAGGAGTGCCTCCGCAGGAATATCAGTTTCAACTGTTAGACTATCAGCAAAACATTTCAAAGGATCCGTTTGCAAACATCAAAGCAACTGCCGACTTACAGGCAGGGCTTGACTGTCCAAAGAATTATGATTTTGTGTCGTCCGACCAGAACACCAATACAAACACTATGATAATTGAGGCAAAGTATGGACCGCCACACCCAAAGGCTGGCTGTGACCTGGAATGGATAATCAACTTCAAAAGATCTGTACACGTGGAAGAGTTTGAAAACGAAATCCATTATGACATAGCGGTTATTGATACGTCAAAACCGGGACTTGAAATAACGAGATCCATTGCGCAAGAAGAGGGACATGACTTTCTGTTTACCACATCTGGTCAGGTAAGGCGAACCACTCCTGTCAATGAATACGGGCCTTCGACATACGCAATAATCGTATATGGCACAGGTCCTGAAGCGGCTCCGCCAGATCAAACAAAACTCGGCTGGGTTCTCATTCCAATTGACATACAAAAAGGAACAGCGCCACCGGTAAGCAATCCACCGCCTACAAGTAATCCACCAGCGTCTACGGCAACCATTCCTTCTTGGATAAAAAACAACGCAAAATGGTGGGCTGACGGGACAATAGGCGATTCTGACTTTGTACAGGGAATCCAGTACCTGATAAACCAGAAGATAATCAAGATTCCAGAAACCACTCCTGGCTCTGCAACCGGCTCAAACGTGATCCCCTCTTGGATAAAAAACAACGCAAAATGGTGGGCTGACGGGACAATAGGCGATTCTGACTTTGTACAGGGAATCCAGTACCTGATTCAGCAGGGAATAATCCAGCTCAAATCTTAAATTTTGTGGGATCTTGGTCAAAAAAATACTGTTCATTCCATTAGGCGTAATGTTGGGTGCTGCAGCTATCGGCCTTGCATTCCCGCTACTTACTGGGCTACCAGGTTCTGAACAAAACGTAATCCCGAGATTTGCAAACAAGTGGCACATTGGAGAGGGGGCAGAAAACAAACCTGTGATGCAATATTTGGTAAAATATCACGACATGGAGTTTTTAGCAGAACTCCGATTCCTGGATAAGAACTCAGACAGCCAAGACATTGATGTGGTGATTGACGATAAAAAAACAGAGCAACACCTAGAACACAAGATGAAGATAGGAAACGCATTTGTCTTCACCGATGTTCCAGACGACATCAAACCCTACGTGCACGCACTTGACGCAACAGTGTTTTCGGTACGCGATACGGTTGTTGAGGAAAAATACCTAGTTGTCGGCGCAGAATGGGGAACCGTGTTTGTCGGCAAATTTACACCAAAACTAAAGCTCACCGAATACAAGGAGACCAAGTTCGAGTTTGGAAGTCTCAAAACCTTTACAATATCTTACAAGATAAACGACATTGAAAATAAATTCTGGGTTTCGGATGGCATACCGCTTCCTGTAAAGGCAGAATACTATAACCTTGATGGAAGCCTTGACTATACCTATGAGCTGACAAAGCTTGAATCCTGACCCATCTGATACACGTTGACCAAAAGCCAGTTGCAGTATTGGGTCACCTTTTCATCAAACTTGCACCAAATGTGTATGGAGTGGGGAAGTATGTCTATTCTGCCTCCGGGCGGAAATACTCTGACGCCCTCCTTTCCTTCATACATGTACGCGTCATCAGCCTGAATGCTCCCAAAAATCTCCTTTGCCTTTTCCTTTATGATGCTGCGCTCTATTGGAAAGTTTTTTTTCTCCCTGTTTATTATCATGGAAAGATCCTGCGTTCCATAAGAGTCAAAATCCTCAATCTTGCCAACCTGTGGAAAGTTCACAATTAGCTGAATTTTGTATTTTCTGCCCACGCCAAAGCCGATCTCTGTTATTCTGGAGTATGCCATTGCGGGGTTTTTCTTGAGGAGCAGCCTGATCTGTGGCAGATTTGATCTTAGCTGCTGTCGAAGTTCGCCGGTTATTTCTGAAAAAATCATCGGAAATCAGTACTTTCTTGGCTACATTCATTAATTTTTGTTTGGGATGGCTTTTTACATACGACGTATCATACCGAGGCATGGCCATGCCGATGGACTATGACAGTATGCGCTCTGATGACAGTTCCGAGCGTGCAAACAGCGTTGACGATTACAAGGTGACGTGCATCCGGTTCATTGAGGACATATCACATGACTATCTTGCATGGGTTGATTACTACAAGCTGCCGCCTGACGAAGATAAAAAAAGAAGGGACAGAATAGCCGCCGTAATAGAGAGAACAAATGAATGGATTGCAAAGGTTGCGCAAACGATCAAGGGAGTAGACGTTGCAATGAACGACGGCATTCAAAAAATGGCAGAATCAACCGCAGGCCAGCCGTTTCAAATTGGGGTGTTTGTAAACAAGCAGTCTGGTTATACCCTGTCAAAGCCCGGAATCATTGACATTAACGTAAAGGCTGCAGGACGAAACGGAAAGAAAACAAGGATAATTGAGCACTACAAGGGACAGAACTTTAGGATTGAATCGACTGCAAAGGTGTTCATAGATGAGACAAGTCTACCGCAAGAAGAGTTTGACCTAATGGACGTGCATCTTAAGCTTGACGCAACGCAAGCGCAGCAGCGGGACCTGATTTCATTTACCGTCACTGTCGCAGAAATGGCAGATGGCTATGAATCCGATAAACGCGGCGTTAGCACAATTATCCACATAATCTGAATCATCTTGAGTACTTGCCTACCAGCGTGGCAGTCTGAATTATGTGGTTTTGCATTGCTTTTTCGAGTTCTTGCTTTGTTGACTTGGCAGAAATGTCGACTCGGGAATCAAGCGCAAATATCTTGAAAACGTATCGGTGCACACCTGAAGGCGGGCACGGTGCAAAATAACCAAGCTTTCCCAAGCTGTTTGCTCCTTCCACAAATCCTTTCTTCTCACCCTCTCCAATTTGCACCTTTTTCTGAGATATTCCCCAGACTACCCAGTGCGTAAACGTTCCTGCAGGTGCGTCGGGATCATCCATGGCTAGCGCCAGACTTTTTGTGTTTTTTGGAACGTTTGCAATTTTTAGGGGCGGCGATATGCCTGATCCGTCACAAGTGTATTTCTTTGGAATCTTGCCATTATCTGCAAACGCAGTACTTGATAGTTTCAGCACTGTCTTTGCAGCGCTTGATTTTACGGGGTAGCTCTTTGTGTCAGCAAGCGCCAAATTCGGCCCTGTACTGACCATGCCGAGCAATACGGAAGTTACGACAAGAAGCACAACTAGCCTCATGATCACTGATCATCAAAATAACTAAAGAAGTTTTTGATTATTCCAGCATTACCTGTAATACGACTCTTGCTTCTTGGGATCTCTGCTCGCCTGGATACTTTATCTCTGAAATTTTTCTTGCAAGTGACTCGTCGGTGACAAGCGATGCAACCCCGCTGTATGTGGTGCCGTCAAAGCCTACCCTTACTGTGTGGTTTGCCAAGGCATTCTTTAGCCAATCAGAGTCTGCATTTCTGCGAGAAAAGTAAATCATGTCATTGTACGATACCGCTCGAAGCATTACTGTGTGCTCGGCACTTGTCTTTCTGCCGTACGTGGTCAAGGTAGCCTTGAACGCCTGATTTTTCACAGGAACACGCACAAAGTCAAGTAATTTAACCTCATTGATTGAAAATTATAATTTTTGATGCCGATAAACCGATCCAGAAAAACAAGCCATGGCTACGCGCTTGGAAGGAATGACAGAAAATGTCTGCACCGCAGACGAATTCACAGGAAAAAAAGTAGTAGACAGAGAAGGAATAGAATACGGTAAGGTAAAGCACATCCACATTAGCCAAGAGACACTTGTAGTATCTGGAGTCACAATCCATCAGGGATTTAACAAGGACTATTATCTGACAAGTGACTACATCGACAAATTTACTAAAGAAACCTTGCTGCTCAGCAGACCTCCAATTAGAACCGACGTGCCAGTGGTGGACGTTGATGGCCACAAAATTGGCAAGGTAAAGCGCCTAATCAAAAGCGCCGAAACAAATCAACTCCAATCAATCGAGGTCACAGACGGAATACTTCACACAAAGATTGTCTCAAAGACAGACATATGGGGTGTTGGAGAAAAGGTAATGCTGAAACTCACAAAGCAACAATTCAAAGAACTACACTAAAACCATTTTTTTAAATAAAATATAATTAAAATAAATTGGACGGGACTCAGCTATTCTGTCTTTGAAACACATGTGTTGCACACTGGAGTGCCGTCCTTTATGACAAGTTCAACATTCGTTTTAAGGCAAACGTGGCAAAGACCTTTCATAACCACAAACAAGTTTTTCCATTTTAAATTTTTTTTGCAAAAATATTTTACGCCACATGTCCTAGACTTAGCATTTTATACTCTGGCCATCTGAATTATTCATTGAATTCTATAGAGACTAGATCTCTTACCAAGATCTATGGTTCCGGTCTTGCTGCCGTTGACAACGTGTCATTTAATGTAGACGAAGGCGAGATCTTTGGATTCCTTGGACCAAACGGGGCTGGAAAAAGCACAACAATCATGATTCTGACCACTCTTCTAAAGCCCAGCTCAGGCAATGCATACGTTGCAGGATATGACGTAGTATCACAGGCAAAAAAGGTACGGGAAAACATTGGATATGTACAACAAGACGTCACGGTGGATGAATACCTGACAGGAAGGGAAAACATGCTGCTCCAGGCAAGACTGAACCACATACCAAAAAATCTAATCGAAAGCAGAATAACTGAACTGCTCGAACTAATCGAACTCAAAGACCGACAGGACGAGGCAGTAATCACGTATTCTGGGGGGATGAGAAAACGACTGGAAATAGCAGGAGGTCTGCTGCATCGACCTAAAGTCCTTTTCTTGGATGAGCCGACAGTTGGGCTTGATATTCAGACTAGGCAAAAAATCTGGGAATACATAAAAAAAATTCACAGCGAGTTCAAGATGTCGATATTTCTCACCACTCACTACATGGAGGAAGCAGATAGGCTCTGCGACAGAATAGGGATAATGGATTATGGAAAAATCCAAGCCATAGACAGGCCACAAGCAATGAAACATGCCCTTGGAAATGAGGTCATCGTATTTTCAATTGGGGACCAATCGAAAAAAGACACAATGATCAACGCCCTAAAAGAAATTGAATTTGTAAAGGAAGTCACATCAAAGGACGACAAGATTACCGTATTTTCATCAAAGGGAGCCGAAGTTGCCACAATGTTGTTCAACCTATCCGCAACCCTTGGCATTCAAATAAAATCAATCTCAATTACTCCGCCAAGCCTGGATGACGTGTTCTTGACGTATACTGGACGCGAACTGCGGGACGAAACAACAAAAAGCTACAATCGCAAAAAAGAGCACGCAAAAATGAGGAGGCTTCGAGCATGATGCTGTATGATACATATACAATATTTTGGCGCGAGCTTAAACGATACCGCAAATCAAGAAGCGGAATTTTGATAAGACTAATTCAACCTGCAATATGGATAATCGTAATAGGAAATACATTTTCTGGAACTCGACCACTCATCCAATCGGTTGGATTTGGTGGGACCTACATAGAGTTCATGGCCCCCGGCGTGATAATTCTCACTGCCATTTTTACAAGCATATTCGGGGGAGTCAACACCCTGTGGGATAGACGATACGGCTTCATGAACAAGGCCTTGACATCACCAATATCAAGATCATCAATAGCACTAGGAAAGATGCTTGCAATCTCACTGATTGCAGCATTGCAGGCAAGCCTCATAATTGGAATTGCACTTGTGATAGGTGTTACCTTTCCAAACTTGTGGATAATTGCGCCGATCATGGGAATCGTAATTTTGTTCTCACTTGGATTCTCAGGAATATCTGTAATTGTCGCATCTACTGCAAAGTCACAGGAGACATTCTGGGGAATAATCAACTTTCTTGGGATGCCGCTTTTTATGCTGAGCCCTGCCTTGTTTCCACTTGAACTCCTGCCAAGCTGGCTTGCGACCATTGCAAAGCTTAACCCCGTAACGTATACAGTTCTTCTTGTACGAGAGATGATGACTGGCGTCACAGAGGGAGTATCTGCCGCATTGAGCCTTGGAGTGATTGGAGTGTTTGTTGTGACGATGATCTGCATGGCTAGCTACGTCTTTACGCGTGAGGTCAACAAGCCGTTTTAATTGCCAAAAATTTGACAAAAACTACAAGAAATTCTTACTAGGGAGATCTTTTGCAAATGCCGCAAACTAGCCTTGATGCGTCGCAAAGTAGCTATTCTAATAGCATTTTTAGTTGTTTTTGCCAGTATAATATATCAGCCTGCTGCCGCGGCAGGAAATTATCCGTTTGTCAGTACTTGGGGCCAGCAGGGCTTGACAAAGACAGGTGCCTTTACGTTTCCACAGTATGTGGCAGTGGATGAGAGCGGCAATGTCTATGTGACTGATCTTGGAAACACACGAGTCGAGAAATTTGACAACGATGGGTCGTATCTTCATGCGTGGGGTTCAAGAGGAACAGGATCAAGTGAGTTTCATGCACCCACCGGAATTGCTGTCAAAAACAACTATGTGTACGTAATTGATCATGAACTATCTTCCGTCAAAAAATTTGACTTGTCTGGAAATTTCATAAAAGCGTGGGGCTCTGAGGGCTCTGACTCTGCAAAATTCAAACTCCCAAACGGTGTTGCGGTGTCAAATGATAACTTTGTATACGTTGTAGATACTGGCAACAGCCGAGTCCAAAAGTTTGATTCCGACGGAAAATTCTTACTCACTATAGGCTCCAGCGGCAGGGGTGATGGACAGTTCCTGACTCCGCTCGGAATAGCGATCGACAGTGGCGGAAATATCTACGTATCAGATTCCGGCAACAACAGAATAGAAAAATTCACATCAGATGGAACCTTTGTCAAACAATTTGCCGCATCATCGGGTGGAACCAAGATCTCACCTGATGGATTGGCAATAGACTCGTCTGGAAACATCATAGTTGCAGATTCTCCAAACAACCGAGTCGTTGTCCTAGACCAGGATGGAAAAACGGTAACCGCGTTTGGAAAGACAGGTACATCTAACTCTCAGTTTAAGATGGCAAAGGCCGTTGCAATAGACTCGGACGGTGATCTGTTTGTAGTGGATTCTAGTAATCATAGAATACAAAAGTTTGGTACAAAAGATGCCGCTCCAGCTGCTGACGCGGCACAAACTGCCTCTGCTGACACGGCACAACAGACTACGACTGCTCCCACCGTAAAGTCAATTGTGGGCGATACCAAAAAGCCAACCATCGTGCCTCCAAAGGACATCTATGTTGAGGCAACCAGCGGATTGACTCCTGTGGCACTGGGCAAGGCAATAGCAAACGACGAAAGCGGAATCAAATCCTTGACAAATAACGCCCCGTCAGAATTTCCACTTGGCACTACTACTGTAATTTGGACTGCGATTGACGGCTCAGGAAACATGGGAATTGCAACTCAGACTGTAACTGTTGGCGATTCTACTCCACCCGTGATTGACGGTTTGTCTGATATCGTATCTGAAGCGCAAAGCACGCAAAACAAGGTAAACCTTGGCAACCCTACTGTGACTGATTCCGTCGGGGTCATGACTGTTACCAACGATGCGCCAGAAACATTCCCACTAGGCAAAACAACCGTAACTTGGACTGCAATCGATGTTGCAAGAAACGTGGCAACTGCGACCCAAATTGTCACCGTAACCGATACCAAGGCACCAAAAATCAAGGCTCCGGCAGGAATGACCGTGGAGGCATCCAGTCTTGATCATAACCAAATTAATCTTGGCGAAGCGACAGCTACCGATAACAGCGAAATTGCCTCCATAACGAACGATGCTCCAAAAACTTTCCCACTTGGCGAGACTTTGGTAACATGGACTGCTGCTGACATTGCGGGAAACACCGCAACTGCAACCCAAAAAATAATGATAGTTGACACTACCGCACCGGTAATCATCCAGCCAAAGGACATTTCAACTGAGGCAGTGTCTGCAAGCTCAACTCCTGTGACACTGATTCCGCCAAATGCAACCGATGTACAACAGGTTACATTCACAAACAATGCGCCAGAGTTTTTCCCAATAGGGCAGACAAAAGTAACGTGGACTGCAATTGATCCGTCTGGAAACAATTCAACTGCTACGCAAACCGTTTCCGTCGTTGACACCACTGCACCTGTGCTGACTGTCCCAGAAAACATTATACAAGAGGCAACTGGACCAACTGGAAATGCGGTGAGTCTAGGTGAACCAACAACACAGGATATCTCTGAAATATCGTCTGTATCAAGCAATGCTCCTTCCACTTTTCCGTTTGGCAGCACCATAGTTACTTGGACTGCAACTGACAAGTACGGAAACTCTGTATCTGCCAATCAAAATGTGACGATAATTGATACTACGCCGCCAAAGCTAACTGCTCCGATCAACGTCACAATCGAAGCAACTAGCGTATCGGAAAATGTTGTGGCTTTGGGAGAACCAAAGACTTCTGATCTTGTAGGTGTGGACTCTGTCACAAGCGATGCACCAGAGAAGTTCCCGCTTGGCCAAACAACCGTAACTTGGACTGCCAAGGACACATCAGGAAACACCGCAACAGCAACCCAAATAGTGTCGGTAGTTGACACCACTTCTCCAGAAATCACCCTGCCGCAAGATATCACGATGGAGGCAACTGGACCGTCCGGCACTGTAGTATCCATTGGTAACGCAACTGCAAGCGATGCAATTGGAATCGAATCAATTACAAATGACTCGCCAAAAGTTTTCAATTTAGGATTAACGCAAGTAACTTGGACTGTCAAGGATAGTTCTGGAAACGTTGCAACTGCCACACAAAAGGTCACAATAGTCGACACGACAGCGCCATCCATCACTGCGCCATCCGATGTCACAGCGGAGGCCACGTCAGCTAACGATAATACTGTAAAACTGGGCGATGCCAAGGCAACCGACGCAGTAACGGTATCGTCTGTCACAAGCGATGCACCTGAGAAATTCCCACTCGGCGAGACCACTGTAACGTGGATTGCGACCGATTCGTCTGGAAACAACTCAACTGCCACGCAAAAGGTCACAATAGTCGACACGACTGCGCCAACCCTCACTGCGCCATCCGACGTCACAGTGGAGGCCACGTCAAAATCGGACAACACCGTGTCCCTAGAAACGCCTGCTGCGACTGACAATGTTGGGGTGGCAAGCGTCACAAGCGATGCACCAGAGAAATTCCCAGTGGGTGAGACTGTTGTAACCTGGACTGCAAAGGATACAACAAACAATGTTAGTACCGTAACTCAAAAGGTCACAATAGTCGATACAGTTCCACCAAAGTTTTCAAAATTATCGAACGTAATAGTAGAGGCGACAAGTAATGATAACAACTCTGTCCCACTAACAACTCCTGTAGTTTCAGATATCTTGGATATTACATCGTTGAAAAGCGATGCCCCTGAAAAGTTCCCACTCGGCGAGACCACTGTAACGTGGACCGCAACTGACGAGTCAGGCAACTCTGCAACTGCCACACAAAAGGTCACAATAGTCGACACGACTGCGCCATCCATCACTGCGCCATCCGACGTCACAGCGGAGGCTACATCAGCTAACGATAATACTGTAAAACTGGGCGATGCCAAGGCAACCGACGCAGTAACGGTATCGTCTGTCACAAGCGATGCACCAGAGAAATTCCCACTCGGCGAGACCACTGTAACGTGGACCGCAATCGATTCGTCTGGAAACAACTCAACTGCCACGCAAAAGGTCACAATAGTCGACACGACTGCGCCAACCCTTACTGCTCCAGAAAACATCACATCCGAGGCGACATCTGCAACAGATAACATTGTGGCACTAACCGCTCCTGCTACAAGGGACTCTGTTAGTCAGGTGAAAGTAACAAGCGATGCCCCTGAAAAGTTCCCGCTTGGAGAGACCACTGTAACGTGGACCGCAACTGACGAGTCAGGCAACTCTGCAACTGCCACGCAAAAGGTCACAATAGTAGACACCACGGCACCAAAACTGACAATTCCAGATAATATCATAATTGACGCAGTATCGCTAAAAACTCCAGTTTCTATAGGGACGCCTGTAGTTGCCGATCTAACCGATGCCGCACCTAAAGTATCAAGCGATGCACCAGATTCGTTCCAACTTGGAAAGACAACCATAACCTGGACTGCAGTGGACAAGTTTGGCAACTCCGTTAGCCAAACACAAACAGTTGAAGTTGATGCCTGCGGAAAACCTGAATCGTCCTATAATGTAATAATTGGAAAAGAAGACGACGACATTCTTGTTGGCACCAGTGTCGCGGACCTGATAATAGGTCTTGGTGGAGACGACATAATATTTGGTGAAAAAGGCAATGATTGCATCTTGGCTGGAGATGGCGATGACATTGTGTATGGAAACGAAGGAAATGACTCAATCGTCGGCGGTGACGGTTCAGACGTCATCAAAGGCCAGTCCGGAGATGACATCTTGATTGGAGGGGCAGGTATCGATGTGATTGACGGGGGAGATGATACTGACTCGTGCAATACTGCTCAAAACAGCGAAGATGACGTTGTCATCAAGTGCGAATCCTAGCTGGAAAAAGTCAGATCAAACCGGACATTTTTGGCTACTGCCTATTCTGTCCAGCAGTGATTTTCGTCTTTAGTTATTTAGGATTAATAATAACAAAAATCATGCCAAATCGTTGTCAAAGTCACGAAATCTCTTTAACTTGGCAAAGAAGGTAATGCCGTCTGGCGTCAGCAGCCCAGTTAGATATTTTGAGCCGTATCCATTTTATGTAAAAAAAGCAGAAGGTAGCTCAATCTGGGACGAGGACGGAAACCGTTACACCGATTTTTGTAACGGCTATGGCGCATTATTGCTAGGACATCGGCGAAGGGAGATAATCTCGGCAGTAAAAAAACAGCTGGACATAGGAACCCTGTATGGGACTCCAACCTCGCTTGAAATTGAACTTTCAAATCTGATAATCAAAAACTATCCGTCCATGCAAAAGGTCCGTCTGGTGAACAGCGGTTCTGAGGCAACAATGACTGCAATAAGGCTTGCAAGGGGATTCACAAAAAAGAAAAAAATTCTAAAGTTTGAGGGATGCTATCATGGCGCCCACGAATCGATGCTGGTAAAGGCAGGCTCTGGTTCGGCGCACAGCGGAATTTCAATTTCGGATGGAGTGCCTGCGGATTTTTCAAAAAACACGCTGGTAGTGCAATACAACAATGTGGAGCAGCTGGAATCGGTCATAACAAAAAACAAAGACATTGCAGGAGTGATCGTCGAACCAGTACTTGCAAACATGGGGCTGGTACTACCGCAAAAGGACTATCTAAAAGAAATGAGAAGGATTACCAAACAACACGACATACCGCTCATCTTTGATGAGATAGTAACCGGATTCCGGCTTGGTATCGGCGGCGCACAGAAATATTTTGGAATTGCTCCTGACATTACGACACTTGGTAAGGCGCTAAGCAACGGGTTTGTGATATCTGCAGTTGGAGGCAGGCGCGACATAATGGACCAGCTTGCGCCAAATGGCAAAGTTTACGAGGCAAGCACATTTGCCGGGAACCCAATCTCAGTCGTAGCCGGAATAAGTTCAATCAAAACAATGATGGCACTAAAAAACAAAATTTATCCAAAACTTGAACAACACTGCAACGTGCTATCAAGAACAGTGAGCGAGCTTGCAGACGATATGAGAGTACAGCACCAGCTAAACCATATCAGCTCAATGTTTCAAATCTTCTTTTCTGACTCTCCTGTGATTGATTACAAGACATCCAGAAAGTCCGATGCAAAGAAATTCCATAAATTCTTCCACCACCTGCTAAAGCAAGGGGTCTTTATCCCGCCGTCCCAGTTTGAAACTGCATTTTTTTCATATTCTCACACCCCTGATGACATTGAAAAAACAATTGACTCCTACAGATTTGCGCTAAAAATGGTGAAAAATTGAAAAAATTCGTTCTTGGCACTAGAGGAAGTCAGCTGTCAGTATCTCAGACAAACTGGGTTATCTCCGAACTTAAGAAAAAGAATCCCGACTGCGACTATGAAATGAAAACCATCGTGACAAAGGGCGATACCGATGCGAGGCCGTTGTTCACCATAGATCAAAAAGGAATTTTTGAAAAAGAAATTGACAGGGCAGTAGCAAACCATGAAATAGATTTTGCAGTACACAGCCTAAAAGACGTTCCGTCGACACTGATGGATAATCTCATCCTTGGCTGTGTCCCAAAAAGAGAAGCAGTAAATGACATTTTCATATCGAGGGAGGGTCATGCGCTTGAAACAATTCCTGCAAATTCTGTGATTGGGACAAGCAGTCTGCGGCGCGCAGTACAGGTAAAAAGAAAAAGACCCGATCTTGATGTGCGGCCAATTCGAGGAAATGTCGAGTCTAGAATCAAAAAAGTACGAGACGGAAAATTTGACGCAATAGTTCTTGCACAGGCAGGAATAAACCGAATCGGGATCGAAGTGAATCACTCAAAATTGTCAACAGTCGACTTTCCGCCATCCCCCGGACAAGGCGCACTTGGCATTATCTGCAGGGCTGACGACAAGGGGACACTGGAAATGCTAAAAACAATTGAGGACCATGATTCTAGAATTGCTGTAGAATCAGAAAGGGCGCTTTCAACGTTTGTGGAGTCTGGGTGCAGATTCCCAGTTGGCGCATACGCAAGGGTGAATGGGAAAGACATGAGCCTCGTTGTCATGGCGTACTCAATTGACGGAAAAAAACTAATCCTTGTGGAACAGAGCGGAGCAAAGACCAATCCCTATGGTCTTGGCAAGGCAGTAGCGGAGGAATTGATACAAAAAGGTGTAAATGAGCTTGCTTTGGATTGGAGAGAAAAGCTGGAGGAATGGAACAAATGACTGGAATTGTGTATTTAGTTGGGGCTGGACCCGGGGATCCTAGTCTTATCACACTGCGTGCAGTAGAACTGATCAAAAGTGCCAACGTCGTGCTGTATGACAGACTGGTTAGCAGAAAAATTATTTCATTGATCCCAAAAAAGGCAGAGAAAGTCTATGTAGGACGCGACGTCGGGGACGACTACAAGCACCAAGACAGCACAAACGATTTGATGATAAAATATGCAAAATCAAACAAAAGCGTAGTCCGGCTAAAGGGAGGAGACCCGTTTATCTTTGGCAGGGGCGGAGAGGAAGCAGAGTATCTGAGAAAACACAAAGTAAAATTCGAAATCATACCTGGAATAACATCTGGCATCGGATCTGCGGTATATTCTGGAATTCCTCTAACTCACAGGAAGTATTCCTCGTCCGTCGTGTTTGTCACAGGACATGAGGATCCTCAAAAAGTAAAAGAGCAAGTAAAGTGGAAACTACTAGCAAAATCTGTTGAAACTATTGTAATAATGATGGGGCTTTCAAGAATAGGGACTATAGCTAAATTGCTTATTGCCGGGGGCCTCTCAAAGAACACACCTGTGGCGGTAATCCAAAACGGCACGACTGAAAACCACAAACTAGTTGTTGGGACGCTGTCTGGCATTGAAAAAAAAATCAAACAAAACAAAATCACGCCTCCATCAATTATTATAATAGGAAATGTCGTAAAACTACACAAAACAATTGGGTGGAAAAGTTGATTCAGGGAAAGACAATAGCAATAACAAGGACAAAGGAGGATTCTGAAGAATTTATCAGGCTTGCCTCAAAGGAAAATGCAATTCCAATATCACTGCCGACAATAGAGCTGGTCAGCAAGGGAGAGAGAATCGTGGATGACTTTCTGGACTCAATTAAAGAGTTTAACCCCGACTATTCGGTGTTTATGAGCTCAAAGGCAGTAAAACTGCTGTTTGATGTCGCAAAAAACAACTCAAAACACCATGAGCTACAGCTTGCAGTCGCAAATACTGTGGTAGTCGCAGTAGGACCAAAGACAAAGGCGGCACTTGAATCAGAAGGAATCAAAGTGACGCACATGCCAAACCGATACTCATCCGTAGGGGTGGGCGAGGTTTTTACGAGGTTAAACGCAGTTGGAAAAAAAGTAATCATTCCACGAAGCGGCGCATCAACCGAATTCTTGGCAAAACTTTTGGAAAAAATTGGGCTGGTAGTGAAGGAAAACTATCTTTATGACGTACAAGCGTTTTCAGATACTACTCAGTGGAAAGAATTCCAAGAATTGTTATCACAAAACAGAATTGATGGAATCGTTTACACTAGCGTGTCGTCTGTTCGAGGATTTTTTGAAATCATGCTGCAGCTATGTGAAGAAAAAGATCTTCTGAAACGCTTGGAAAAAATACAGATCGTCGCAATTGGCCCGTTCACTGCGGAAGAACTGAGAAAATTTAACGTAAACACAAAAATCGCCGACGTACATACGGTGCCAGGTGCATTTGAAGCAATGAAAAATATTTTTTCATTAGCTTAAGCTATGTTAGCTAGACCTACTCCGCCACACAACTAGTAAATCATGTAAAATCTATTTATAACATAACGGAGTTTTGTAAGTCATGACAACAGAAAATCTAGAAATGGATTATTCAAAATATGATTTTAAAGATTCAACCGAACTCTACGTGCATCTTTCCAAAAAAGGACTAACACGGGAAACTGTCATAGAAATTAGCAAACTCAAAAACGAACCGCAGTGGATGCTTGATTTCAGATTACGGGCATATGATGTCTTTATGAAAAAACCAATGCCAAACTGGGGTCCGGATCTTAGCTCAATTGATTTCCAAAATATCTATTATTATGCAAAGGCTTCAGAAAAAAGCGAAAAAAACTGGGACGATGTTCCGGAAAATGTCAAAAAAACCTTTGACAAACTAGGCATTCCAGAAGCAGAAAAGAAATTCCTTGCTGGAGTTGGCGCACAATACGAGTCAGAAGTGGTGTACCACAACCTGCGAGAGGATCTTGCAAAAAAAGGAGTAATATTCCTTGACACTGAAACTGCACTAAGAGAACACCCTGAAATTTTCAAAAAATACTTTGGCAAGGTCATCCCACCGGAGGACAACAAATTCGCAGCACTAAACTCTGCAGTGTGGAGTGGAGGCTCTTTCATCTACATTCCGCCGGGAGTCAAAGTAGACATGCCGCTTCAAGCGTACTTTAGAATTAACGCAGAAAACATTGGCCAATTTGAAAGAACACTGATCATTGCGGATGAGGGATCTGAGGTTCACTACATCGAAGGATGTACCGCACCGGTTTATTCGTCAGAATCACTGCACTCCGCAGTGGTGGAGCTAGTTGCACATAAAGACGCCAAACTGCGATACACCACAATCCAAAACTGGAGTAGCGATGTTTACAACCTGGTAACAAAGCGAGCGTATGCGTACCAGGGAGCAAA
>DATIGB010000215.1:0-4376 GCA_035454985.1 Candidatus Nitrosotenuis sp. | reverse complement strand
GTACAACTACACTAATTCTGTAGGGTCCTTTCGATTTTTCGTCATCCACGCCAATTGTCAAGTCCTGTATTGCTGTACTTCAAGTGGCATCAGGATGGCACTTGCGGTGTGAAAACAGTCTCCTACAATTGGCCAGACATGTAAAAAGCCGATCGAATGTTTTTTTGAATAACAGAAAAGAAGCAAGAAGAATTTTGGCAAACCAATACGCAAATACCTTGATTAAAAAACTGCAAAGCTTTGGAGAGTAGGCAAAAGAAACACCAACAAGTTCATACCTTAATACAATCAGTTCTATGTTTTTATAACCAGCCATCAGATGAAAATGGTTGAACAACCCCTCAAAGCCAATTCATGCAAGGGATTCGACTTTACAAGATTCCAAATTCACTTGGAAATCCATGTGCAACAAGATTTTGAAAATTGACCAATCTATAAGATTTGTTGGGATAAGCAACGAGACTGGGCAACTAATCCAATTTGCGTATAGAAAAGGCATATCGCAGCTGCTTTCTCAAAAAGAAGCTGAATGGTCAGCATTTTTATCTGCAATGACAATCCAGACAAGAACAATGTTTGAGCACAAACTTGGGCGCCTTCTTTACTCCTCATCCACATATGAAAAAGTAAAACGCATCACAATTTCGCTCAAAGGAAGCCATCTTTTACTAATGTCAATGGAAAGAGACGCCAATGTGGATAAAATCCTTGGCGCTATCTCAGAACAGTTCTCTTCTGACTTTGAAACGGCTCACTCACAAAAAGAGCCAGACATTGACAGCGAAATCAAAAAAACTTCTAATTTCATCACATTGGGAAAGCTTACGGCAAAAATTGTTCATGAGATTCGTTCTCCCCTTGCAGTCATTTTGAACAATGCAGAACTGATCTCAGATCTCAACGGCAGCGACAGTAACTCAAAGCAAATCCAAAGAATTCTGCGAGGTGTAAACAGAATAGACTTGCTGGTGAACAACATTCTTGATTTCTCAAAATACAGCAATTTAAATAAAAAACTAGTATCAGTTGGTGAGCTCATCGACTCGGCTTTATCTGAAATCATTGTCCCAGATACAATAAACATGAATCTGCCAAAGACAAACCTCAAAATTTACTGCGATCCCGAAAAATTAGTGTCAGTATTAAAAAACATAATCATTAACGCAATTCAATCGATGGAAAATAACGGTACAATCAAAATCAACATAAAAAATAACAAAAATTCCATTAGAATTGACATTGAAAATTCTGGACCTCCAATCGTGTCTGATGATCTAGCAAAAGTCTTTGAACCATTGTTCACTACAAAAGTTAAAGGAGTTGGATTGGGATTGTCGATATCTAAGGAAATAGTAGAAAGCCACGGCGGAAACATATTGGTAAAAAATAATCCCGTAACATTTTCCATAGTACTACCGACAAAGAATTAAACATGAATAAAAAAACTATATTGATTGTAGAGGCTGACACTGATCTTAGCGATACTTATCGTGATTACTTTGAATTTCAAGGATTTGAGGTTGTGGGACAAACATACGATGAAACAAAGGCACTGGAATTGATTAAAAAATTAAAACCAAACCTCGTAATCCTAGACACCATAATTGCTTGGCATAGACATAGTTCAGCAATCAAAGGACTGCAAAAGCTGTCTCCTAGATCTAAAATTCTTATAATCACAAGTTCCGATTATAGTCTACCTAACGACGTAAAAGTTGACGTGTTTAGAAAACCATTCAGCCTCTCAAAACTCACAAAGACACTTTATTCTTTTAGCCTACTGTAATATCGTAACACTTTACCCTTCAAAGGCTAACGCCGGAGGAATCATCTTACATGGATTTGCAGGCAATAGGCATTTACCATCATTCTTTTTACATCTGACTTGAACTGCCAAAGCAATTTGATGTGTAATGCAGGCTCACAAGACTTGCCGTTGCTCATGGGTTTGAACCAAATGGGAAGAAATCTGACCAGATCTGCTCTTCTGACCTTTTATGTCAAAAACAACACTGAAAACAAAATACTACGTATTCTACTTATCACACCGAAAACTATTATCGAGATATTTATCATGAAACTAACAAAATAATGAGCATGATGGACCAGATTAGTTTTGAACAAACGAAACCATTCTCAAGGCTGTGCAAAGACATTATCTCGTTAGATGACAAAATAGCTCTTGTGTCAATCATTAACAAAAATGGCCGATTAGTCGAGTCCGAATACGGCTCAAATGGAATAATTGAAAGCTTGTCGCCTAACGAATTGGAAATGCTATTCATGCAAAGAACTCTTCAAACTTCGATGATACGAGATCTAGATGATAAACTTGGCAAATTTAGTATTGCTCTGATACAAAGAGAGTCGTTTACAGAATATGTGTTCTCGTTTTATGGCGGCGTGGTATTGGTTATTTTAAACTCGCATGCTGAAAAAGATGAAATCATAAAGAAGATTTTAAAACTATTAAACAAAACTGAAACTTTTGGGACACCCGTTCTTACCTGCTAAACTAACAATGAAAAATTCTTGTTAGAATTGGGAAAAATTCCATCCAAAGGTGACCGTCTGCAAATTATTGCATGAGTGTAGATTTCTTTTATGTTATGCCGTTTTCCAATTTTTAGTTATGGCCGTATCAAATTCGGAGATCTATTTGGTACGGAAGGCTGGACCTGCTATAAAACAGAGATGTCTGTCATCACGTGATACTGCCATTGTGCCTGATTCGTCAAATAACGATAAAAAACTAGCATAAATGAAATTCATAATTTGTGTGGCTCTACATTCTCTATGTAGAATCATATGTCGAGATTAGTCCTGTCTGCTGTTTTTGACTCTTGGTTAAGTATGGTGACAAGCGATGAAATGCATTTGATACAAAACGCCTCCTTTGCCAAATCTGTCTTGTAGGATCTCATGACTACATGATTTATGGAATACAAAATAAAAAAAGTGCAAATAGATTTCATACCAGTACAATCAGTATAGGATCAGCAAGCAATCAACATGTTACTATATAAAAAGCGCCAACTCATTGGTCCAAAAAGCAGATTGTTAATTTTTCAACATTGAGATTCTTGGATTGTTTTTTATTGGCTTGCAAGGGAAAATCTCCATGGTCGATCTGAACATGAGGGTTTTTGAAAGCTTTGCATTCAAAGATATAATCGGAGAAACCCCTCTTGCTGGACCTGAAATGGAAAAAAAGATTGAAACCGAAGTACGGTCTTTAGTAAAAAATCTCACAAACAAGGACAAGAAGGATCTTGAAAAAACTCTGGCTGAGCAGCTGAAAATAAAGCGAGAGCTGGATAGACTTTCGGGCGCAATGGCTCTGTCTCAGTCAAAAATACGCCTGTTTGTAGAATTCATAACAAAATACATTTCGGAAATTGAATCAAAGATAAATGGCGCCAAATCTTAGATGTGAGCAATCAACTCGTTAAACCTGTAGAATTTTGTGAATCTCGACAAACTTTTGATGCATTTGCATTCGTAAATCGCTATTACTCTTTGAATGGGCAACATAGGTTTGCAGACAGATGATTCATCTTTATGTCGTGACAGAAAAATTCGAGGTTTTAAAAAAACTAAAGCAATCCAAATGACTGGTGTAGGGAATCACATCGCAACACTTTTTGCACATTTTGTAAATAATTTTCCTACACTCTGTACAGCGGGCATAGTCAATCAAGCCGCCGCCGCATTTTCTGCAACTCTCATCGGGCATGATTTGTAATGGTTCCAAAAGATAATCTCGCTATCCAAAATAGATTTCTGATATTTACGTAAACTATGTACGCAGTCTTTTCTTTGTGATGCCGTTTCATCACAGCTAGTCGTTGAAAAACTGCGGGGAGTGAATGAGTTTTTCGCGCCTGACTGCTCAAAGGACCACATTGTCATCCCTTGGAGACAATCAATGAAAAGCAACTAGATCATAGTTATGGGATCATACCAAACACAACGTAGAACAATGGTTCTAACATAGTTTTTCCTCTATTTTTTCAAGTTTTCGTTTAAAGCCTCGTCAACAAGAAATTGTTTTGTCAGCTTGTGCTTTCCAGTGACAATGTAGTTTATTGCGTCACTCATAAACATCGCATGATCCGCTATCCTCTCCAGGTACCGCAAGACCAGGGCTTCTGCAAGCGCACATTTGGTATTTTCAGAGTTGATTAACATTGGCAGCCTTTCCTTGTAAAGCCTGTCCACAAAGTCTTCGTTTTCCTGCATTATGAGCGCCTTTCTGATGTCCAGGTCTGCAAAATATAGCACTGCATCACGAATCATTGTCTTTACTTTGTTTGATGCCTGAATTAGCCATCTGTTGTCGCATTCTGATATGTCGCCAAACATGTCTCTGACCA
>DATIGB010000214.1:0-4396 GCA_035454985.1 Candidatus Nitrosotenuis sp. | reverse complement strand
AGGCCTTTTTGCCTCGAAATGATGCTTGCCTTGATGATGTTCTCTGCTGAAATCACTATCTCCTTTGAGCTGCTAGATGTGAAAACAACTCGGTGCTTTTCTTCCCTTTTGTGCTCAAGAACCAGCATTCCTCCGATGCTTGGCTCGTCCCATCCGGGATAGCCCTCAACGTAGTCACACCGATATTCCCGAAAATCGGATTTTGTGAAATAGTCATCTGTGTTAATTGGGCATGAGTCCTTTAGGTGAATTATCTGCTCCTGTATGTACTTCCAGAGGTTGCTCTCGAATCTCTTTGCGGTATAGAACTTGGTCAGCGTTGCCGATATGCCTATCACCGGGATGACAAACAACGGCGCCGAGGACAGGAGGTTCTTTCCCCACTCGCCAGTTCCTATTGTCACTTCGATATTGTCTGGAGTTCCATTTACTGAAATGTTGAGGCTCCTTCTTGCGCCGACTGCGGTTCTCAGGGTTCCGGTTTTTCTTGCCTGGACAAAGCACCATACGGGTGGGTTTTCCTTGTCTTTTGATAGCGCCACCTCAAAATTGTGATCTTGTAAATACGTGGTAATTCTTATCGCAAGCCTGTTGATGTCCAGACAGCAGTCAAAGAACCGTTGTGTCTTTGCCATTTTGTATTGGATTATCGTCATTATGGATAAGAAGACTAGTTCTGGTGTTATGAACGAAATATTTCTTGGTTTGTAAACATTGTCTTAATGCCCATTTTTAAATAGCAAACGTGATCATACAAGAATGCAAGTGATGCGGGCCACTGAAAGTGAAATTCATGGAATACGGGAATTCATAGAAGCATTAAACTCTGAAGAAGGAAGCGCGGTGATAGTTGAGGGAAAACGCGATTCGGAGGCACTAAAAAGACTGGGTTTTACTGAAAAGGTGCTGGAGTTTCACAGGTTCGGGGGCATAACAAAGTTTGCAGACTCGGTATCCGGCCACAAGAATCTGATCATTCTTTTTGATTCTGACCGAAAGGGCAGGTACCTGACAAGAAGGGTGATTGAGCAGCTGGAACGCAGGACCCGAATCGACCTGTCATACAAGAAAAAACTAGCTCAAATCACGCGCGGCAAAATACGTGCGATTGAGGATCTTGGCAGATATGAGCAGGTTTTGTACGGCGTTGCAGGGCTTGATTATTAAAGCCCGAAAAATCTTTTTTAACTGACGCCGCAATTAATAGCAAGTTGAAACTCTTTGGCCGCAACGACAACACATGTGATCGGTGCAAGAAAAAGTTCAAGACTCATGAAGAGCTAATACATCACACACGGCACGACCACCACCACACGATTTCAAAATGCACCGAGTGCGGCAAGGAATTCCTGCATGAGAAGGACAGGCTGCATCACGCAAAAGAAGAGCGCCAAAAAAAGCTGTCAAAGCGCGGCCTTGACTAGTTCTAATGCCAAAACATGCCCAAATTATGTCCGTGATATGTGATCTGCAGATATTCAAAAATACTACGATGTGCCATCCAATGTGACACATGAGAGTTGATTCTTGCAGAAAATGCGGCAGCGACCTACAAAAATATGGTAAATGCGATACCTGCACTGTTTGCAAGGAAATCATAATGCAGAGCTTCTGCCCGCACTGCCAGATTGTAACGGATCAACAACACCACAGACACGACTCAAAATCCCTTTACGCTGCAATTGTATGCAGTCTGCTAAACTTTTCTTATGTTGCGCAAGAGACTAGCCTCGCTCTGGTCTGAGACAGGTTTTCTAATTTATCACTCTCTTCTGAGTGCAATCATCGGGGAAAGCCTTGATGCCTTCCACGCCGGAAATATGCCGGCACTAACGCTAAGCGTAACTGACAGCAACCAAATTTTCAGCATGTCGACGCCAAGAAAAATTGGCGTAATTGACACTGACCTTCCGCCGGTACCCGGCATGGTCGGCGTCAGAAAAGAGCTGAGCCCGTATCCGCCTATCATACCGACTATCAGTCCAAGGGTTGCCCCGATCACCCCAATCAGCAGTGCTTCGACCAAAAACAAAGAAAGAATCGTAGTGTTTTGCGCACCTATTGCCTTGATCGTTCCGATTTCCCTGACCCTTTCTGTGACAGAGGTGTACAGTGTAGTCACGATCCCGACTGCGCCGACAATCAGCGTGATGAATCCTACGCTTAGGATGAAGGCGTTGTTTCCACTCGTAAACTGTTCCCGCAGTGCCAAGATTGCTTTTGGCGAGTTTATTCCAATTGTGCTGCCATACAGGTTTGTGATTTCTTGTTGGACTGTATCGACTTGTTCGGGGGATTCGGCGGCTACTATGAGTCTGTCGTACTTGGTCTTGTGCAACAGCGTGGTTCCGCCAACCTGATTGATTATGACTGATTGATCAATCTGGTTGTCTCCTGAGAGCTTGATTATGCCGCTCACCACATAGCTCCTGCTTTCCTGCTGCTGTTTTCCGTCAGCGTCGACGTATGAAAAAGTGGCCCGAACTGTCTGACCGATTGATACGATTGGCGCGCTTTTGCCTGGGGGATTTGCCACGTTATAGCTGACCAACATTGCGGTTGGGTCGTTTTGTTTCAACAGCGAGCCCTCCTCAAACTCAATTTTTGGAATTATTGTGCGCAGTTTTTCAGGGTCCATCGAGAGAACACTCGCGGTGACAATGTTTCCCTGTGAATTTAGCTGGACTGAGCCCCGATACTGGGGAATGACATCGTTCACAAACGGAAGCGATTTGATCCTGTTTACAACCACGCTGTTGACAGTTATTGAGGCCTGGGAAGAGTCGCCCCGAAACGACTGCTGGCCGGGTGTGACATACAGTATGTTTGGCGCAAGCTGGTTTAGCTGATTTTTTATAAACTCGCTTTGTCCTGCGCTGAGCCCGTTGAGAATTATGATCAGCGCACTTCCAACCACAACCATCAGTATCGTAAGCAGTGTTCTGACTTTTCTGTCATAAAGCGCGTTGCAGGAGAGCAGCACTATTTCGTTAGGTTTCATTTTTCGTTGCTTTTTGTGTCTTGTTTTTTGGCATATTCGTCAAGCAGGGCGTCCATGTCGTTCTCATTTTTGGCACCAGCTGCTTTTGAGTTTCCGTTCTTGCTTTTTTTGTATTTTTTTACAGCTATTCCAGACGTTGCAATTGCGGCAACGACTATCAGGACGACTGAATAATGCATGGAGCCAAACTGTGAGTCTCCCCTCCGTCCAGCATCTGCAAAGCTCGGCTTTGAGTCAAAATTCACCTGCCCTTTGACTGTCACCTCATGAAACTTTTTCAAATCGTCAGCATATGTGATTTTCAGCAATACTGGATTGATTCCAGGCTTTAGGGAGTTTGATGCAAGCGGGATGTTAAACGGAATTGAAGAGTCCTCTGATATGTCTCCGATGTACTGCGGCAACAAAATTGGCTCTGATCCTGTGCCGTTGCCGACATGGCTGTCTCTGCCTAACTTTTGAAAGTATCCTGACTCTGATTGGGTGTTTTCTGCAGGCAACATCTGGATGCTGGTATAGTGTGCAACTGTGTTGCCCTGGTTTAGCACGCTGCCAACGATATTTGGGGTATTTCCAACGTAATTCACGGCAAGATCATAGACCTGAAGTGTTATGTCGCCTGTCACAAACGCCCCGAGATTCAGCGTGTCAGCCTTTTCTTCCTCGTCTGCAATGTAATCTGCAGTCAGGGTAAACGACGTGGGTGTGTTAATCATGCTCTTTGCAGCGACCACTTTTGTGGTTATTTTCTTTGCTTCGCCGGGCTCCAAAACCGGAATGGTCCATTTCGAGTCACCTACAACGGTTACGGAGGTGGACTGGGGGGCTATTGAAATCACCACGTTTGACATCTTTGACTGGCCGTTGTTTGCTATTGTAAAGTTCAGATCCTGCAGGCTTCCGGCAGTAAGCAGGTGCGAGTCCTCGTTGCTGTCATATGTTATGCCAAGCTCCGCACCTGTCGGGTTTGGCAGAACAACTAGTCCGGTTCTCATTATCGAAGTCTGTATGTTGCCATACGCGTTTCCATACGATATCTGAATGTCTATGTTTTGGACTGTCCCTGCTGCCTCCTTGCTTGGAAAAATCACGGTGCTGATTGTAGCCGAACTGTTGGCGGGAATTGTGCCGATGTTAAACGTGTTTTGCCCCAAGTTGATCAGCTTGGTCTGGGACGACTGCAGCACTACTGACGAACTTGAGTCTGATCTTCCGGTAGAGCCAGAGTCTCCAAGGTTGATTATTGATGCCACTACCCCGGTGGCATTTGCTGTGCCTTTGTTCATTATTGTTATGTTGACTGGGTTTGGAACTTTTGGAGTCAGTCGGTCATCGTTGGATGAAATGTCAAGAATTGTCTTTCCAGACAGGACGATTGGTACTGTGAACATTGCC
>DATIGB010000213.1:0-8901 GCA_035454985.1 Candidatus Nitrosotenuis sp. | reverse complement strand
TTTATTAGAGCGGTGTCACAAATTTTGGTTTAACCGCAGTTACAGTATGCAGAAGATACAATCTGGAGTTTTTTTTCTAGTATTTGTTCAATGAAATTGACAATGGATCTTACCTAAGAATCTAAGAACACATGTCATGGTAAAAGAGCACGAGTTAACCGTAAGTTTGGAAGAGTTTGGCCTATCAAAATACGAGGCCCGTGCCTATGTAACGGTACTCACAAAGGGGACAATTTCTGCGAGCGAAGTTGCCTATTATTCTGAACTTCCAAGGACCAAGGTTTATCCAGTTTTGCTAAAGCTTCAACAGAAAAAACTTGCAATTTTATCAAAAAGCAAGCCAGTGATGTGCACGGCAATTGCGCCAGAGGACGCCTTTGACGAAATTGTGCACGAGCAGATAAACAAAGTAGACGCCATGAACACGCTGGTTTCCAATTTAAAGAAAATTAGCGAGGAAAGCAAGAAGGCCCGCGGTGCCGAAGAAAAGAGATACTTTCATCTCCACGCAAACTACATTGTAAAGCAATTGCGCACCATGATTGAGGGGGCAAAGTCTTCAATTCACATAATGGCCGATTCATGGGGCTTGAGCATTCTGGCAGAATGTAAGGAGGAGCTGCTGTCGGTGTTGCGAAGGAATCTCGAGGTGAGACTCGTCGTGCCATCACAGGTAGTAGGAGGCGAGTCATTTAGGGCAATACCAGACGGAGTTAAAATCAAGTCTTCAGAAATCATTCAAAATTGTTTCATATTTGATGACACGGAGCTTCTTTTAATCGACAGCACGAACGGGAAGGGAGCAATATTTACGGCAACTGACATCCTAGGCGGAAACCAGGCAAAAATGTTTGGTCAGATTTGGAAAACGGCATTTAGAATGGACAACATTACAGACATGACAAAGGCTCGAGCACTCGAGGTCTGCAAAATAATCAATGTGATAAATGAAAACGGTCTTGGTTTTGTTCTCAATTCCGTCATGAGTTCAAAGAACAGATTTGTGGATTTTGCCCAGTTCCTAGACAAAAACGGCATATCGCTAAAGGACAGACCGCTAGAAGAAATTTTAGACATTGTAAACTCTACACTGGAGATAACGTGTTCGGGCAAAATTCAGTATGACTCAAAGACAAACAACATCACGCTAGAGTCAAAGGTAAACAGCGGCCATTCGCTCCCATGGGCAATGCTGATTGGAAGCTATCTTGAGCAAAACGGTCAAAGCGCCAAAATGACTTATCACACTGACTCGCACAAGGGCGAGATGGTACATTTGAAAATAAACAGCTGATCAAAGAATTAAAAAACCAAGGCGCAAGCCAGTCTTTGTGATCGATGAGAAATTAAGGTCGCTTGGAATAACGCTGCCATCTCCGCCAAAACCAGCAGGCTCATACATACCAGTTGTCACATCAGGAAATCTGGCGTTTGTTTCAGGACAGATTCCATTGCAGGACGGCAAGGTCGCATACACAGGCAAAGTTCCTACCGAAAGAACCATAGAAGACGCGCAAAGTGCTGCAAAGATTTGCGCGGTCAACATTTTGGCACAACTAAAGGCAAATCTTGGCAGCCTAGATAGAATATCAAAAATTGTCCGAGTGTCAGGATTTGTAAATTCGACAGGGGATTTTACGGAGCAGCCCAAAATAATAAACGCTGCATCAGATTTGTTCTTTGAAATTTTTGGCGAGAAAGGAAAACACTCAAGAATTGCAGTCGGAGTATCAAGTCTTCCACTCAACTCAACTGTAGAAATAGATATGATTGCAGAGTTTATTTCTGATTGAGCCTTGAATTAAGTTCCTTGACAAAGGCAAGAATTTTCGCTTTTGGAATGACTGCCCCACATGCCTTGTCGTGTCCTCCGCCAGATCCCCCAAACTCTGCTGCAAGCGAGTTCACCAGCCTCCCAAGATGAATTTTGCACGACTTGGAGCCCCGGATTGATACTGCATAGATTCCGTGATCGACTCGCTCCTTGTATGCCACTCCTACTTCCTTTCCTGAAAGCCCAAGAACAAAGTTTACAGCTCCGCTTGCGCCAGCATCCAGAATCTCCATGTACCCAAGGTTCTTCATAACCTTGAGCGACTTTTTGACCTTTGCAATCATTCCTGCGAGTTTTTCGACTTGGATTTGTGCAAACTCGAACGAATTTGGAATTTCGTGTGGGTATTTTGACTCACTTAGAACCTCGACTAGGTACAGCAAATAGTCAGGATCTTTTTGATGCCCGACTATGTTGTATGTCAGCACGGTTGCCGAAATCAGCGCAAACTGTCGGTCATAGATTTGCAAAAGCCTTGCTCCCTTGGGCCTATCCTCCATGTAGTCAGTTATTGCAGCACATGCTGCGATAAACGAAGAGTGATCCGAGAGCTTTGACTTGTATGCATCATACACTTGGACTGTAGTGCATTCGTTTGTGTCGTGAATAATTTTGATTTTTGCGTCTTCCAGTTTTTTTATTATTTCAGGGTCGATATCATGATGATCAATATACGTAATAGAGATTCGTTTTTTCCTAAGACTGGAAAGAAGATCCACAAATTTGTCCTGATTATTCTTGGCAAGACCCAAATCGCAGATAAACAGGGTTTTGAGCTTTTCATCAAGTGCAAGCGCCTCTAATGCGGCCATCATTCCGGGATAGTCAACTAGCACCGACTCACCTCCGTGCGCCTCACGTATCAGAGCTGCAGAGCATATGCCGTCTGCATCCTCCATGTGAGAAAGACAAACTACTTTAGTTCGTGGTTTTTTTACAATTTTTGTCTTTTTTGCGGAAGTCACATTCGCACTCTTTAGCTACCTTATTTAAATCAAAAAGGAAGTCTAGTCTTTTTTGCGTCGTACGTTTCTAACCAAAATTTGTTTTCTGTCTTCGTCTGAAAGTGCAGAGTACACATCGTAAAACGTCAATCCGTCAAGCTGTGTCTTTTTATCAATTTCTGCCAACTTTGAAAGAACTTCTGGCGATGCACCGAGTATGAAGTCATCTACTTGCTGCATAAACTTGCGCTCTGCACTTGTCATGGTTTCTATCAAAAAATACGCCTATACTTGCTAGCTTTACCATATTAGACTAAATGCTAAATTTAGTACGTGCCCAAGGACGACTTTGCTGGTCCAGCATTCAAGGCTCCAGAAAAACGCAGGATTAGAAAGAGTCGCTTTAGGTTTCTGTTTTCTGATATTTGAGTGCGCGCGGAATTTTTATTGTAAAAGTCGCCCCCTGGCCGAAAACGCTTGAAACCGTGATTGTGCCGTCGTGCTGATCCACAATACTTTTGCAGCTAGATAGCCCAAGTCCTGTCCCAGACTGCTTTGTTGTGAACAACGGCTCAAATATCTTTTGTAACCCGTCCTTAGTAATCCCAGATCCAGAATCAGTCGTTTTGATCACAACAAGCCCATCGTCTTCAGGATCATCAAATATTTCCACAGTTATGGTTCCTTCTTTGTCTTCGATTGCCTGAATTGCATTGATCAGCAAATTGACAAACACGATTTCCATCTTTTCTGGATCGCAAAAGATTTCAGAATCGCGATTAGGCAGGTTTATTGTCACATTGGACGGAACTTCAATTCGCGCCATGACGTCTTGCATAATTTCAGAGAATGAGCAGTTTTTCTTTTTTAGCTGCGGCATCCGGACATAGTCCAAAACATCTTCAAGCTGATGTGTCATTCTGTAAACTGCGTGATCAAGTCTTACCAAGTGCTCCCGATCATTATCACTCAGATGTTTTGCAAATCTGACCTGAAGGAGTCGCGAGGTGTTTTGTATGATGTTGAGCGGGTTCCGCAGATCATGCGCAATTCTAGCTGACAGCTGACCAATTGCAGACAGGCGTTCTGCCTTGAGCAGGTCTTCGGTCTTGTGCCTTACTTCATCGCGTAGTGCATCGCGCTGCTGCTCTAATTCATACTGAGCTTCTTCGAGTTTTACCATGTTGTCTTGCAGTTTGGCATTAAGATCCTCGGTTTTTGCTTTTTCAGACTTTAATTCTAGATTTTGCACGAGGATTTCCCGATTCTTCATTTCTAGTGCCTTGTTGTTATCAGAGATTTTTGCCACCATCAGGTTTATGGCATTGGAAATGTCCTTCATTTCTCCCTTTGTTTGAATATCAATAGGCTGTGGATTGTGGACGTCTTGTTCTGCGCATGCCTTGATAAGACGTCGTATTGGATTTGACAGTTTTTCTGAGACAAAAAATATTGCGATAAATGCCATGAAGATTATTGCTGCTCCAAGCACCATAATTGTAGATACCAAATTATCAAGTGTCTCATCGCCACTCAAAATCAGAGAATGCGGAATGTCATACACCATTATCCAGTCAAAAGTAGGCAGCTTTTCATACACGACGTGATGCAGCTCCCCGTTTTTGTGATAAGAGCCGGTGCCGTCTCCTTTAATTCTGATTTCTTTTATTAGTTCCTTAAACTCATCAGAATCAGACATTGCATAGACTGACGGAAAGTATACTTCTGGGATCATAGACACATCGTCTGTTTTAAATTTATAGTCGGAATCTGCAACTAGGATTCCCTTCGGATCAATCACATACATTCGCCCCTCTTTGACTTTGAGTAGATCTTGAAAGACAGACATTGGCATTTCAAAGTGAAATATTGCAGGCTTTTGCCCATCTCCCAAAACGACCGGAGACGCATAGGCAAAAACCCACCTATTGGTATCAGGTGAGACGTATGGATATTGTACGTGTACTTGGTACTTTTCTTTTTGAAATGAATCTTTGAAAAACAGCGAGCTTGATTCCTTGGACGAGAGATCACCTATTGGCGCAGTCTTTGTCAATACCAGCCGCGCGTGCTCTTGGCCAGAAGTGTCAATCAGACAAGTTTCATCGACTTGAAATTTTTCTTGGAAATTATAAATCACATATTCTAGTTTTCCTTTTAATTCCTTTTGTCTTTGTGTGAGCTGCAGGACACCATCCTTGTAGACATCGCCCGCCTTTGTTTCCGGAAGATCAAAATATTCTTCAAACAATGGATTTTTGAGCGTGTAGACGAGATCTTCGGTTGCACGCGCATGCAGTGTGTCCACCTGACTTTTCTTATCTTGTAATGTAGATGCCATCTTGTACAGCGCAGAATTGGTGATGGCGTCTTCAGTATACCGGATGGTAAAATACGACGTCAGCCCCACAGACATGACAACCAATACTGAGGAGATCAGGATGAGTTTAGTCCTTAATTTCACAAATGGTACTTGTTGGCAATTCTTCATTATTTCTTGTTCACACTATAAATACAAACAAGTTTTTACGCCGTACGCCTGAGTGTGCGGCTCATTTATGCCGACAGGCATGGCTGGAACTAAACCATAGCCATGAATCTCAAGGTGGTTTTTGCCACAAGCTGGCGCACCCAGCAAGTGCCAAGAGGTTCACATCTTAGCTTAAGCTTTGCAGAGCACCTAGAGCCGGCGCGCATGAGAGTTTGACATTCCAAATAATGAGTGCAAAACTTAATAGGCAAATTTCGAGCAAAGGCTATCAAAGTGGAAACAAAAAACATCGGATTAAGAGACATTGAGATTGCCGACACCAAGATTTCAGACATCGATGGCGATAGGGGCAAGCTGATTTATCGAGGCTACGACATTTTAGATTTAACAAAAAATTCAACTTTTGAGGAAACTGCCTATTTGCTGCTAAACGACGAGCTGCCAACAAAGGCAGATTTTGACGAGTTCATACAGAGACTGATTGATGCACGAGACATGCCAAAGCAAATGCAGTCAAACATGAGAAACTGGAGGAAAAACGCAGACCCCATGGTCATGCTGCAAGCATTCGTGGTTGCACTTGCAGGATATTATGACGACAAGGGGACAACCGAGGAGGAGATCAACTACCAAAGCGCGATAAATTTGATTGCAAAGATACCAACCATAGTTGCGAGCTGGGAGCGGGTAAGGACAGGCAAGGACATTGTGGATCCAGACCCAAGGCTCAGTCACGCTGGAAACTTTTTGAACATGCTTGTTGGCGAAAAGCCAGATCAGGAAACTGAGAGAATTTTTGACATTTGCCTGATGTTGCATGCAGATCATACCTTTAACGCATCAACATTTGCCGCGCGCGAGGTGGCATCAACTGGGGCACACATGTACTCTGCAGTCAGTGCCGCAATCGGAGCGCTAAGTGGCCCTCTCCATGGAGGTGCAAACTACGAGGTCATGAAGATGCTGCTTGAGATCAAAACAGTCGACAACGCAGAGTCATGGGTAAAAGAAAGCCTTGCGAAAAGCGAGAAAATCATGGGCATGGGTCATGCAGTTTACAAGACATACGACCCACGCGCCCAAGTGCTCAAGGAACTCTCAAAGAAGTTAGCAAAGAAGACAAAACAGCCATGGTACGACATAACAGAAAAGGTCGAGGAGGTAACAATTAGGGAGATGAAGCGAAGAAAAGGAATCGACATTTATCCAAATGTCGACTTGTACAGCGCATCGCTATATTATATGCTCAAAATACCGCCGGATCTTAACACGCCTATTTTTGCCATATCACGAATCGCAGGATGGGCATCGCATGTGATTGAGGAAAAATTTGCAAGGGCTGCGCCAAAACCAGTACTGTACAGACCAAAAGCAAACTATGTCGGAAAGTACTGCGGACCGCAAGGCTGCGAATACAAACCGTTCGACCTTAGGGAACAAAGTCATTAATTGCAGTTCTAAGACACGCTAGTCATTGGTCTGGATCAAGTGGGATGACTACAAGAAGACAAAAAAGCGCACTCAACCAAAGAAAAAGAAGTCAACAAAACCAAGAATTGAGCCGCGAAGTAAAATAATTCCAGGAAAACACAAAGTAGAGTTCAGAAAGGCCAGCGAGTTGCTAGACGACTAGTTTCTAGAGTTGAGCCACTGCTGCGCCCTAGAATTGATGTCGTGCTTGTAAAGCACTTGGAACACCATTTCGTAAAACGTAATCCCTTTTTTTTGTGCCTGTGTGTCAAGCCACTTGATGCCTTCTGCCAGTTCAGGGTCAGTGTCAGAAAACTCAACTAGTTCATCAACCATTCGTGTAAAGAAGGCAAAGGATCTTTGCATCAAGACTTTATTTTCAGATTGATTATTCAGACTTGAATTCAAATTATATAGACAATTGACGCCTTTTTGATTGACCATGGAACATCTCCTGTATTCGGATGGAAATGCAAAAAGGATCTCATGGGCAATTAAAACTGAAAGCGATCTAAAGGAGCAGTTTCGAGATCATGCAGATATTTTTCTCGACATGGTAACAAATCTACAGTCAAAGTACATTGCACTGCATGTCGGATTGTTTTGGTCAATAGGCGTATTCATAATAAAAAACGGAGACACTGTAAGAATCATGCTGGATTCCGATGAAATGATTTCGCATCTTTCGTCAGATGCCGAATCAAACGATCAGATGATCGAGCATCGAAAAAAATTCATAAATCAACTTGGTTCGCAAAGAAATCTCAAATTCATTTATGAAAAAATAGATCCTACGGAAAACAACGCCTCAAATCTCCTGTTGTAGGACAAGACCGACATCCATAAGATTAGTATGAGTCGGCCCAGTCAGAATCAGACTGCGGTGTTTTTGGAAAAACTCACTGGAGTTATTTTCTCTTAGATAATTTTTTATCTCGTTTTTGTTTGCAATGAAACCAGATATTGCGCCAGCATATTTTGTATTTCCGTCAATTCCGTCAGTGCCAACAGACGCAACCACGACAGATTGGTCCTTTTGCAAGTTTTGCAAAATTCGCAAGACCAGCTCCTGATTTCTGCCGCCCCTGCCATTTCCCGTAACTTTGACGGTGGGCTCCCCCCCAAATACAAGACACGATTTTTTTGTCTTGGAAAGGTTTTTCAGGATTCTTTTTGCCGCATTTTTGACATCGCCAGAAATAGGAGCAAGTGTTTTGGTCCCATAGCCAAGGCTTGCTGCTTTTTTTGCCATCGCATCTACGCAATTTTTGTTTGTTGCAACAATAAAGTTCGGAATTAAAGACTTTTTTGGAGTCTCATCCAGTTTTCCCATTGCGCCAAGTCTTAATCGCCTCAAAACAGATGGAGGCATTTTCCTCTCCAAGCCGTATTTTTTGACAATTCTTATGCAGTGGGAAAACGTCGAATCATCAAAATACGTAAGGCCCGATGCGATAGATGACAGATCATTTCCCACCACATCTGACATTACCAATGAGACTGCCTGGCAGGCCAGGTTTTGAACCAGCTTTCCCCCCTTTACTGCAGACAGGTGTTTCCGAACGCTGTTGATTTCGTCAATCGATGCGCCGCATTTGAGAAGAAGCGCTGACGTTTGCTGCTTTTGCGCCAAGGTTATTCCTTCAGGCAGACAAACCAAGGCAGACGCGCCACCTGAAATTAGAAAAATTACCAAGTCGTCCTTTTCGGCATTTTTTAATAGATTCCGAAGGGATTTTGCGGCCGCAACACTTGAGCGGTCAGGTATTGGATGCCCCGAGCGATGAATTTTAAATCGCTCATTACGAAACAAGGGCCTGTAGGTCTTGGGGATCACGATTATTCCCCCATCTGATTTTATTTTGGAATGAATTAGTTTTGCCATCGAGTCTGCCGCCTTGCCCACTGCGACCAGATGGATTTTCCGATATTTTGACAGATCATACAGCTTGGTTCCAATTCGCAGTTTGTTTTCCTTGATCAGGTCGGCAAACAGATTTTCAGGCAGAGCGGCTTGCAGCCCTGCATCAAGAATGTCGAGTGCGTCCTTTGTCTTTTCATTGCAGAGTTGTCTTTTGTTTCGGATCATGCATCTTTGGATTGGCGCCAGATCATTTAAGATCACCTGCGATTTGCGATTTTCAATAGAAGAATTTGTAGAA
>DATIGB010000212.1:0-2402 GCA_035454985.1 Candidatus Nitrosotenuis sp. | reverse complement strand
AAAAAATCCATCAAAAGTCTTGCCGAACAAGGAATGCCAATCTATGCAGAATGCGGGGGGTTGATGTATCTGACAAAATCAATAGAATATGGCAGCAAAAAATATCCGACAGTTGGCCTCTTTGATGCTGAAACCGTCATGGAGAAAAAAATGACACTGAACTATACCAAGGCACGAGTCATATCAGACTGTATCGTTGCAAAAAGATCAGCCGAACTGCTTGGTCACGAATTTCACTATTCTGAGCTTAGATCAATTCCAAGGGACTCTAAATTCGCTTACGGACTATCCGTCGGTGTTGGGATTGATGATAAAAAGGACGGCTTGACTGAATATGACACGCTCGCATCGTACATGCATCTTTATTTTGATCGAGGCAACTACTCGAAAAATTTTGTTAATAACTGTGTGAAATTCTCAACTAGATGATTCTTCCCTTAAGATTTTAAAAAGCGCATTTATTATTGCGGCGGCGCAGGGAGATCCGCCCTTTCGCCCATTGTTTGTTATGTACGGAAGATCTATGGTTTGCAGTAACTCTTTTGATTCTGCGGCAGAGACAAAACCGACAGGCACTCCAATTACAAGTCTTGGTCTTGCAACTTTTTCTTTTATCATGTCGATTACTTCCAGTAGCGCGGTGGGTGCATTTCCTATCACTACTATGCCGCCGTTCATCTCTGAGGCCCTTATGCGCATGGCTGTCTGGGCTCTTGTCCTATCCAATTTCATGGCCTCCTTTACCACGTCGGGATTTGATATGTCGCAAATAGCATTTACCTTAAAATCGTCAAGATTTTTCTTGTTTAACAGGCCGATTACTCCGTTCACATCGATTATGATGTTCTTGCCGTCCTGAAGCGCTTCCAGCCCATTCCTCACTGCATCTTTATGAAAAACCATCCCGTTTTTCCCCGCAAAATCAAAATCGGCAGTAGAATGGATTATCCTCCTCACTATTTGCCATTCGTGGCCCTTGTATGGGTGTGGACCAATCTCCCGCTCAATAATTTCCATGCTTTCGTCCTCTATGGACTGACCCTTTCTAGTTTGCATTTTCCACCTCTTGTGCTCTTTCCAAAATCAAGTCTATCATTTTCCCATCGACTCCTATGTGTTCGGTAATGTAGACTTGTTGCAACTTTGATCTTTCAAGCGCAGGTCTGAGATCCTGATTGATGTCTGTTTTGACATGAGCCCCCTCATGAAGAAAATAAAATACAATTACCAAGACCTGGGGATTGTTTTTTTGAGCATTCTCAATTCCCGATGCTATGTCTGGCTGCTCGATTTCCAAGAAACAACAATCCGCATTTCTGTAGATTTTTCTCATTCCGTCCACTATGTAGTTTATTGAAATGTGCGCATTTGGATCCATGCTTCCGTGACCTATGATCAGTACGTCGACGTCTTTTTTTGGAAGACTTACGTTGTTTTTCTTCATAGCCGTAGATATTCTGCTGTCAACCAGCTCAAGCAGTGTCTTGTGCATGCTCATGGGCTTTGTCACCAGAAATTTGACCTTGGTTTTAGTCTGAAATTTCATTGCCTCGGTTACGGCCGCCTTGACTTTTTTGCCCGGATACAGGAAATAGGGCACTATGGTAAGTGAGTCTATCTCTTGTTCTAGGCATTTTTTAATTCCGTCCTCTATGTAGGGGGGAACCACTTCCAAAAAACAGTATTCACAAAAAACATAATTGCCATTTTCCTTTACTTTGAGGCAGATCTTTTCTAGCTCTTCCTCGGCCTCTCTTTCTTTGCTGCCCCTGTCAATTAGCAGTAAACCGCGCTTCATTTCTCAATCCTCGCTATGGCAATAGTAAGATCCGGCGGAAATTTCTGTTTTTCAACAAGGAGGGCTCCCTTGGAACTTAGTATTGCCGCTGCCTCAGATACGCTTGCAGTGCCCTCAAACGCTTCAACTGTGACCGAAGGGTTTGGAATTCCAACCCTTGCCAGATCCTCTCTTTCGAAATATTCAACGGAAACCCCGAACTCTTTTGCAGCCTCGACCAGGCTGCTGATCTCCTGCGGTTTTTTTAGTGACACAAATCTCGCAATCGCTTTGGGGCTCAGATCAAATTTTTCTAGGCACATGCTCAAACAGTTCATTATCTTTTCTTTTGTGGTATTTCCATGTAATCCTATCCCAACAACCAATGTTTTTGGCCTGTAAACCACTGCCTTTTTTATCACCTCGCCAGTAATTTTTTTATCCGATATTATTAAAAATCCCCTAGAATCTGATTTCTCTAGTTTTTCAAGCGTATCATAAGACGTCACGTTTTTTGGCAGATCTCCATCCCACCAGTTTCGTTCGCCCGCATCTTGGTAAATGCCGATTTTCTCCTCATTTACCATAAACGCGCTTATTTTTGTAACCGTGGAATCATCTTCAA
>DATIGB010000211.1:0-15071 GCA_035454985.1 Candidatus Nitrosotenuis sp. | reverse complement strand
CAGAAATCACAGACACCATCATTTCTACTCTTGATTAACTAGTTTGATTACTCAGATTGTTGTTATTATGAATAATAGAATTTTTTTAAAAAAAATTTGAAAGAAGAAAGAGTGGAAATATTGGTGTGTCTGTTTCATATATGAAGAAAGAGGAACAAAATACGAGTAAAGTTGGCAGTTTTGGGCATGGGGGAGGGTTTGAGAAACCTTGTTGTTAATAGGGCAGTGGAAAAACCAAAGTCCCCCTGGCCTGAATGTTAACAAGTTGGGGAATGAAAAAGTCCAACCAAAACATATGGTGAATTACTAGTCATAAAGCGGCCAAACTAGGCATGTTTAACGAGGTTATTTTAACCATAATTAACAACTAGTTAAGGATCTGTTAAGGAAACCAGCAAAAAAGCCAATTTTGACCCCTTTATTTCGAGTCCAGGCGTGAAGATTGGCATTAACAATGTTAACGAGCCAAAATAGACCCCATTATTTCCACTCCAGGCATGAAACACAAACAATCCATAATAATTAGGCGAAGCTAATCTGTTAACATGTAAACATTGGCTAGGCGTGGACCACACAGTCAACGTTAACAACGCCGATTGTTAACAATTCTAAGAGGATCTGTTCAATTGTTAACCAGTTAACACGATCGATCACATGGCTAAGAAGCGTATACGCATTGATCTGGAGGATTCGGACGGTGCAAAATACAACTTTAACATAGAGGGAAATATCACTAGAGATAAAGTATTAAAGATATTTGAAATGATGAATCTGTTAAACATCGAAGATCAGGAGGAGGCACCACAACTGGATTCAGTAGGTGCAAAAATATGGCATATTGTAGACAAATACTTCCCAATGGGCAAGTTTACCTCAACCGAACTGCTAGAAAAGTTTGAGGATGAGTATAACGAACCAATAAAACTTAGCATAATTTCGACATATCTGGCCAGATTTAACACCAAGGGCAGGATAGACCGCCTACGAAACGGTAGGGAATGGGTCTACCAACTGACCAAAATGGCACAAAAACGGCCTGATTAGGAAATAACCGCTCTTTTTAGAACCATGGAATCGCCTTGGAGAATTACTTTAACATAATCTCCCTTCTGCATTCCTAGGTATTTCCTAAACTGTTTTGGTATGGATATGGTTCCTGTAGCCGTAATCTTGACCAACTCTTCGTTTTCTGACATATATTATAACTTTATAATCTGTGATATTTAAAAATTATTAGAAAATAATTTTATAATATAAATGACATAATAGAAGCAAAAAATTCTAAAAAATACGACCCATCGAGCATCCAAGCTAAGCCGTAATGGTCTGTTCTGTAGTTCCTAACCTGGCTTTTCCCTTTTCAGTGATCTTGTAGGTAAATGGTTTCATCTTGGTATTTCTTTCCACCAAACCTTCCTCAAAAAGCCTCTTCATTAACCTCGATGTATGCTCCCTGCTCCTTCCTATTGTGATTTGGATGTCACGTGACGTCATTTCCTTGAGTGTGATTAATCCTAACACATGTTCTGCAACCCCATTGAAGTCCATATTGGGCATTCTTGGCTTCTGAATCTGCCTTTCAGGCTCCTTTTTGACCATAACTTGCTCCTTTTTCTCTACTATCGGCTCTATTTTCTCCAAAACCTCCTCGGTCGGCAGACTTTCTTCCAAATCTAGCGCATCCATGCGTATTTTCATATCGATTAACTGCCTTTCATAGTACTCCATGCGTGATACATAGGAAGGATCTGGGCCTTTTTGGCCAGCGAGTGACTTGATTTTATTGTAAATGAGCATGCCAAATATGCCTACAAAGAAGGCAATTATCACACCTGCGATGATTTGTGGGTCAGGAACCTCTACCAACATCACTTTAAGCAATAAATTGTTGTGATTTATTGTGATTGGACAACATAATTTCACACTTTACATCAACACTTACGTCATTTACTGTCACATCACAAAGGGCTTGGCCGACACAAACAATGTGATGTGTCACATTCCGCATGCCTGACGAACCAGTTTGTCTATGAGGTTTATCACCTGTTCCTCCCTTTCCGGAAAAACATCACTGCTTTTTATCACAGAAACCTGCTCCGCAAGCCTAGATATCACATCAACGTCATCAGGCAGCAAAATACCCAAACCCCGAAGCAAAATTATCGAATAATATAGACCCATTAACTTGTCCCTTGACTGTCCGACTTGCCTAAAATAGGCACCTTTTGTAATGCCAAAGTCGAACTCGGATAGGTTCTTCCGATTTAAAATAATTTTAATTTGTTTCTCTGTAAACAGTGATTTTTTGATAATTTGACGAATAATATTGTTAAAATTAGAATCGTCAATCTCCACCATAGCTATACAGATCTGTATACCATCATATCAATTAAACTTTAAAGCGTTCATTTTGAACCACTGGTATGGGAAAAATCGAAGAATACCTTCATACGTCACGAAGGAAAAAATCGGCGCTAATCTTTGTATTAATTGATTCTGAGGTATCAAAGATCAAAGAATCTGCAAAACTAGCAAAGAGTGTAGAAAAAATCGGCGCCTCAGCCATACTTGTGGGAGGTTCCTCGGCAACCGACCAGATAGAGATGGCTCAAGTTGTAAAAACTCTAAAAAAATCATTAAAAATTCCAATTATACTATTTCCAGGCAACGTAACAGGCGTGGTCCCACAGGCTGACGCCATTTTGTTCAGCTCGCTTTTGAACTCAGAAAACCCATACTACATAACACAGGCCCAGGCCCTAGGTGCGCCAAGTGTCCTAAAGTTTGGACTCGAGCCCCTTCCAACAGCCTATATCATAATTGGCGAGGGGACAACTGCCTGGTTTGTGGGTGCAGCACGGGCGATTCCGTTTGACAAGGCAAATATTGCTGCAGCATATTCACTTGCTGCCCAGTTTTTGGGCATGAGGTTTGTTTACCTTGAGGCAGGCTCTGGCGCAAAACAAAGCGTCAGACCGGAAATGGTGAGAGCCGTTCGAAGGGCCTTCAGGGGCTTTCTAATTGTGGGAGGGGGCATAAGGGATGCCAATACCGCAAAGGAAATAGTCGCGGCGGGAGCCGACGCCTTGGTAATTGGAACACTGCTTGAAAAAGAGAACAACAGCCTCAAAAAACTAGCCGAAATAGCAAATAGTATCAAGAATATTAAGAAATAACATGTCTGAAGACACGGCGATATCCCGAATCAGGGGGGTTCCAATGCCTGACTATTATCTGGAATACTATGGACAGCTATCAGAGATAACATACAAGACGTTTGAAAAGGCCGCGGGAGCAAAGTCAACACATGTCGACTCGTCAGGAATAGTTGAACCAAAAATTGCCTTTGATCTTGCAGATCGTGTTGCAAAAATGCACGATATTGATATCGCTGAACCGCTGCGTGAACTATTGAAGGTAAAAGGAAAGGAGCTTGCAGCCCTGGAACTGTCAAAAAGCATAGCCTTGGGCAACTACTTGCCAGAGGAATCATCACTTGAGGAAAGACTCGATCTTGCGGTGAGAGTCGGCCTTGCAATAGTTACGGAGGGAGTCACGATTGCCCCACTTCAGGGAATAAGCGAGGTTACAATAAAGAACAACAAGGACGGCTCTGAGTACCTCTCGGTTTCGATCGCAGGGCCCATGAGATCCGCAGGGGGGACTGAATCTGCAGTAACAATGCTGATTGCAGATCATGTCAGAAAGGCAGTTGGACTTGCAAAATACATAGCAAATACGTTTGATGATGAAACCGGCAGGTTCGTAGAAGAGCTTAGAATCTATGAAAGGGACGTCGGAAGTTTTCAATTTCATGTGCTTGACGAGGATATTATTACAGTAATTTCGAACCTGCCGGTTGAGCTTGACGGCGTGGATACGGACCCAAACGAGGTAGTCAATCACAAAAACATGGCTCGAATCAAGACTGACCGAGTAAGGGGCGGCGCCTTGCGTGTTTTAAACGACGGATTGATTGGAAGATCAAAGAAACTGCTCAAAAGGATAGAGCTGTACGGTCTTGATGGCTGGGAGTGGCTAAACGAGCTAAAGGGCGCAATCCAGACAGGCGACGAGGAGGGTGCATCCGCAAAGAGGCTAAGGGAGGTCATCGCTGGAAGATCCGTTTTATCGCTGCCAAACAAGCTTGGCGGGTTTAGGCTGCGCTATGGCAGGGCTTGCAATACCGGTTTTGCCTCAGTAGGCATACACCCAGTTGTGGCAGAAATCTTGCACCACACGATAGCTGTCGGCACGCAGATAAAGCTAGACGTCCCAAGCAAGGGCGCAACTGTCGCATTTGTCGATACCATCGAAACCCCTACTGTTAGGCTCAAAAACGGAAACGTCGTAAAAATCCAAAACGTAGAGCATGGAATCAAAATTAGAAATGACATCGACAAAATAATTCACCTGGGGGACATTCTGATCTCATATGGAGATTTTCTTGAAAACAACTCACATCTGTTTCCAAGCGGTTATGTAGAGGAGTATTGGGTGGAGGAGCTGCGCGAAAAACTTCGCAAGTACGAGCCTGCCTCCGGAATGGAAATACTAGAAAGGGTTCCGTCGTTTGATGAGGCATTAGAAATCTCGCTAAATTTCAAAATTCCACTTTACCCAAAATATCTCTATTATTGGGAGCAAATCTCAATTGACGAACTTAGAGAAATTCTACAGCCAGCAAATATTTCGGACGACACCATCACATACGCAAAAAAATGCAAGACAACCCTAGAAAAACTCGGAGTCCCACACGAGGTCTCGCAGGACAACCTGATTCTCAGGGAAACAGAGGCGCGAATATTTTTTGAGTTGTTGTTTGCAAATCCAATCAAATTTGAAAATCTGAACAACGTACCGGAAATTATCTCCGAATCCTCCGGAATTACGATCCGGCCCAAGTTTTCAATCTCAATTGGAGTAAGAATCGGCAGGCCCGAAAAGGCAGCTGCGCGGCAAATGAAACCGCCTGTCCACACGTTGTTTCCAGTAGGCGAAAAGGGCGGAATGACGCGTGACCTGCTCAAGGCAAGCGCAGCATCTTCTGACTTTTACTGTAACATTTACCACCGCATGTGCAACAACTGCAACGAGCCGTCAATTAGCATAAACTGTCAAAAATGTGGGAGCAAAACCTCGACTGATTACATCTGTCCTGTCTGCAGATCAAGCCTCGACGCCCCATACTGCCAAAAATGCAAAAAAAAGGCGCCCACTCATTCGTTCAAGTCATTTCCACTAAAACAAAAGATACTTCTTGCACAAGAAAAAATCGGCATACGCGTACAAGAGCCATTCAAGGGCGTAATGGAGCTCATAAATCAGGACAGAATAGCGGAACCTCTTGAAAAAGGCCTCATCAGACAAAGCCTGGATCTGACCGTATTCAAGGACGGGACGGTGCGTTTTGATGCGACAAACTCGCCTCTGACCCACTTTAAGCCCTCATGGATTGGAACATCAGTTGAAAAACTCAGGGAGTTGGGCTATACGCACGACGCCGACGGCAATCCACTAACAAGCCCCGATCAAATGATCGAAATCAGAATGCAGGACGTGATCATTCCATTTGAAAGTGGGAGGTATCTGGTGCAGACTTGCAAGTACATCGACATAGAACTTGAGAAATTCTACGGAAAATCTGCATTCTACAACGTCAAGGATATCGATGATCTTGTTGGACATTTGATTATTGGCTTGGCGCCGCACACATCAGTAGGTATTGTTGGAAGAATAATCGGTTATACCGAAACACATGTTTGCTATGGCACACCTAACTGGCATTCCGCAAAACGTCGAGATGCCGACGGGGATGCGGACTCGATAATGTTGCTGATGGATGCCCTGCTTAACTTTTCACGGCAGTTTCTGTCAGACAAGATTGGCGGACTTATGGATGCCCCGCTTTTAGTGCAGCCGATCGTTTTGCCGCATGAATCACAGCCGCAGGCACATAACTTTGAGGTGACAAAAAGACTGCCACTGGAATTTTTTGAATCCACGTTCAGGGGCAAAAAGGCATCGGAGATATCCAGCGTTGAAATAATAAAATCTCGCCTTGAGACAAAGGAGCAGTTCTATGGGTATCATTACACGCATTCCACATCGACTTTAACCACTTCGAGATCAAGGAGCGCCTACTCCACACTCGGCTCGATGCTTGACAAATTTGACATGCAGATCAGGAACGCCGAACTCATAAACGCAGTTGATGCAAACGAGATTGTCACAAACGTCATCACAACACATCTGGTGCCAGACATAATTGGGAACCTGAGGGCATATGGAAGACAGAAATTCAGGTGCACCGCGTGCGGCAGAAAGTACAGACGAACCCCGTTACTTCAACACTGTGTTTGCGGGAACAAGCTAATCCAGACAATAACTAGGCCGTCCATTGAAAAATACCTCAAACTCGCAAAGAGGCTCGTAGAAAAGTACGAGGTCGGGCCATATCTGAAGGGGAGAATCTATACTTTGTCTGACGAAATAGACTTGGTATTTGGTAAAAGAAAGGGCGATCAGTTGCTTCTTACCGACTATGAGTAAATCCTATCTGAGTTTTACGTACTCGTAGGCGCCAAGCTTGTTGTCAAAGCAATAATGCACCTTTTGGTAGTCTTTTCTGAATTTTTTGACAGTCGGCACCAATTTCTTTGGATCCTTTTTGTCAATTACAACTTTTCTGATAAAGGATGCTATTTCTTTCATCTCTGATCCCTTCATACCGAGTCTTGTTATTTCTGCAACCCCAAGTCTGATTCCGCCTGGATGGAAATAATTTCTTCCCGCCTTGATATCTCCTGGGATAAGCTGTCTGTTTACGATTATGTTTGCCTTTTCCAAGTCTGCCTCCACCTTTCCGCCGTCACTGTAATCAAGAACATTGACTGCAATCTGGTGCGATTGGGTGAATCCTCGTTTTTCTCCCAAAACCTTAAAGCCGTTCTCACTTAGGGCCTCAGCCAAAGTTTTTGCATTCTTGATTACTTGTTTTGCGTAATCCTTGCCAAACTCAAGCGCTTCTGCAAATGTGATTGCCTTTGCCGCCATGTGGTGAATGTGATGACTGCTTGTAAGGCCAGGAAATGTTGCCTTTTTTATCGCCTCACCATATTTTGCGGACGACAAGACTAGGCCTCCCTGCGGACCAAACAACGTCTTGTGTGTACTCATTGTCATGCTGTCTGCTCCCTCTCTTAGAGGATCTTGGAATTGGCCCCCGGCAATCAGACCTGCAACGTGCGCTGCATCGTAGTTGATGAAAATATTGTGGCTTTTCAAAAAGTCCGCAAGCTCCTTTACTGGATGCGGAAACAAAAACAGGGAACCGCCAAACATTGCCATTTTGGGTAGCCTTCCAGCCTTTTTGAGCTCCTCGACCTTGTCTTTGGTTTTATCAACATCAATCGTCATCTCTTCGGCATCAAATGGATAAAACTCCACATCAAGGCCGTGCACAAGCCCTGCAGTTCCAGAATGCTCCTTTTTGCCATGTGAAATATGACCGCCCGCCGGTATGGACGGCGCGATCATAATGTCGCCTGGGTTGGTAAAAGCAGAATAAATCGCAAGGTTTGCAACGACGCCAGAAATCGGTCTTACATCAGCAAACTCTGCCTTGAAGAGTTTTTTTGCCAGCGCCATGCACTCAAATTCGACCTCGTCAATGTAGATGCAGCCTGCATAGACGCGCTCACCAGGCCAGCCCTCCGCATATCTGTTCCCAAAGTCTGAGAGTAACGCCTCTTTTACAGCTGGACTTGGGATGTTTTCGCTTGCTATTAGCGGAATAGAGTTTTCAAACCACTTGTTGTGGGTCTGAAGACTGGTTAGAATTTTTTTGTAAGAATTTCGGTTTGAGGCCTTTGCCATGTTGTAGCCGCTTGTTTTCCCAATTTAAAAACACCGATCTTGCAATTTCAAAAAACAAACAAAGTATAAAAGGGGAAAAACAAAATCTTCATCATTATGAGTATGCAAACCCAAAAAGGAAGTTTACCTGTCGTATTACTAAAAGAAGGATCGTCTGAAAACAAAGGTCGCGAAGCCCAAAAAAACAACATTCAGGCAGCCAAAATCATCGCCGAGATAGTCCGCAGCAGCCTAGGTCCAAGAGGAATGGACAAAATGCTAGTTGATTCTTTGGGAGACGTTACCATAACAAACGATGGCGCCACAATTCTAAAGGAAATTGACGTCCAGCACCCGGCAGCAAAAATGCTAGTAGAGATTTCAAAGACAACCGATTCAGAAGTGGGAGATGGAACGACATCCGCAGTCGTCTTGGCGGGCGCATTATTGGAAAATGCAGAATCCCTCTTAACGCAGAACGTTCACCCAACAGTAATAGTCGATGGTTACAGAAAGGCATCAAAAAAGGCGCTGCAGTACCTAAAAGAAATTGCAGAAGAGGTAACCGCAAATGACAAGTCAATTTTAACAAAAATTGCAAGAACCTCGATGCAGACAAAAATAGTAAGGAAGGATTCTGATTATTTGGCCGATCTTATTGTAAAGGCGGTATTGTCGGTAGCAGAAAAAGACAGCGACAAGTTCGTAATTGACCAAGATGATATAAAAGTAGAAAAGAAAGCAGGCGGCTCAATGAAGGACTCTGTTCTAATCGAGGGCATAGTGCTAGACAAGGAGGTAATCCACAGCGGAATGCCAAAAAAGATCACCGATGCAAAAATTGCCCTAGTCAACTCTGCACTTGAAATTGACAAAACTGAATTTGATGCTAAAATCAACATCTCAAATCCACAACAGATGAAGACATTCCTAGATGAGGAAAACAGAATGATCAAAAACATGGTGGACAAAGTTATTGCGTCTGGCGCAAACATTCTGCTCTGCCAAAAGGGAATTGACGACATGGCACAACACTACTTGGCTCGGGCAGGAATTCTGGCAGTAAGGAGAGTAAAAGAAAGCGACCTGACAAAGCTTGCAAAAGCAACCGGTGCTAGAATTGTTACTAATCTTGACGACTTGTTTGAAAAAGATCTCGGATCTGCACAACTAGTAGAAGAAAGAAAAATTGAGGAGGACAGATGGGTCTTTGTTGAGGGATGCAAGAATCCAAAATCAGTAACACTTCTGCTAAGGGGCGGTTCACAAAGAGTAGTTGACGAAGTTGAAAGATCAGTTCACGACGCAATTATGGTTGTAAAAGACGTGATGGAAAACCCAGCAATTGTAGCCGGCGGTGGCGCTCCAGAGACCTTCGCCGCAACAAAGATTAGATCTTGGGCAAAATCACTTGAAGGCCGCGAACAACTCGCAGTAGAAAAGTTCGCAGACTCACTCGAAATAATTCCAATGACGCTTTCTGAGAATGCTGGCATGGATCCAATCGACACACTAACGAATTTGCGCTCAAAACAGCTCAAAGGGGAAAAATGGACCGGCATTGATGTCATGAAGGGAAAAGTGGGCAACATGAAAACAAGTGAAATAATCGAACCACTGGCAGTAAAGAACCAAATCGTATCTTCGGCAACCGAGGCTGCTTGCATGCTTCTTAGAATTGATGACGTGATTGCAATCGCCAAATCCGCAGGAGGACCTCATGGAGGGGAAGGCGGAATGCCCGGTATGGGCGGCATGGGTGGTATGCCCGGAATGGGTGGAATGGGCGGCATGCCTGGTATGGAAGGCATGGAAGGAATGATGTAATTACACAAATTACAAAATTTTTCTCTCAAACATTTATTTGCCAACAATCTTTAGAAAAATCGTTGAGCGGTGCAACCAAGGTAATTACTAGCGTCAAATATGCATACTTGATAGGGTTTTTCGCATTGCTCTCCGGCATATTTTACCCGTTTGTCCAGGGCGGCACACTTGATTATTCAGTTCTTGGGGTAGTGGTTCTGTTTGTAGGCCTGGCAGGAGGAATTCTGGTGTACAAGGCGGCAACTGCAGAGAAAAAACGCGGAGTCTATATCGGGATCGGCTTCGGAATGATTGCAATATCACTTGCTTACATTTTACAGTTTACTGGAAGATCGATATTCTAAACGTCGAAATAAAGATAGAACTCATGTGGATGAGGCCTGATCGAAATTTCGCGATGATCCTTTCTTTCTAGTTCTATTATTTTATCAATTACCTCGTTTGTAAATATTGGGTTGAGGAACTTGCGATCGCTTTCTAGTTCGTCTAGCGCCTCACCTAGATTGGCTGGAACAGTCTTTATTCCTCGCTTGGCGCGCTCGTCCTTTGACATCTTGTAGATGTCTTCTAGAATAGGATCACCCGGTTCTGTCTTTTTCTTTATTCCATCAAGGCCTGCTGAGAGCACGGCTGAGAACACCAGGTAGGGATTTGCGGAAGGATCTGGCGCCCTGTACTCGAATCTTTTGAGGTATGCATATTTTTCTCCCATAAAGTGTTGTGGAACTCTGATTGCAGCAGACCTGTTGCTTGGACTCCATGCGATGTATACTGGCGCCTCATACCCAGGAACCAGTCTGTGGTAGGAATTGGTGGTTGGATTTGTAATTGCGCACAATGCCCTTGCATGATTTAGGATTCCACCACAAAAGTACCTGCCAGTCTGACTAATTTCGTCTTTTTCGTCCTTGTCATAAAATACATTTTTCTTGTTTTTCCATAAGCTAACGTTTGTGTGCATGCCGGATCCCGCATCCATGGAAATTGGCTTTGGCATCATTGTTGCAACCTTGCCAAACTTTTGGGCGATGTTTCTAACAGCAAACTTGTATGTCTGTGCCCCGTCTGCCGAATTTGTCAAATAATCATACTTGATATCAATTTCACACTGCCCAGCGGTGGCAACTTCGTGGTGGTGGTTGTCACACAAAATTCCAAAATACTCATTCAAAACATCCACGCACTCGTTTCTAAATGAGGTCAAAGTATCAGAAGGTGTGCTTGGGTAGTATCCTTCCTGCAAACCCATCGGATAGCCAGTTCCTTCCTGGCTCCAGGGGGCTTCCTTTGATTCTATGGAATATGATTGGCCCTTGTACGGGGTCAGGACATCCCAATGAACCTTGTCAAAAACAAAGAATTCTACCTCGGGGCCCCAATAGCTGAAATCAAAGCCCTGTGTCTTTAGGTACTCTTCTGCCTTTTGTGCGATGCCTCTTGGATCACGTTCGAGCCTCCCTCTTCCGCGACCCCAGTAAATGTCACAAAGCAGCCTTGCCGTCTTTTTCTCAGTAATCCACGGGATTATTGCAAACGTGTTTGGGTCTGGCTTTAGGACTAGGTCAGAATCATCCACACTGGTAAATCCTACAATTGAAGAGCCGTCAAGCTTTGGCAGCCCGTCCTGCATTTGTTCGGGAGTAAAAGTATCGGCCGATATCGTGGTGTGGTGGAACCTGCCAAGCAGACTAGAAAACTGCAGATCGATAAACCTGATGTTTTCGTGCTTTATCTTTGCGAAAACCTCGTCAGGGGAATATTTCACTTGAGTTGCTTCACCGTGAGTTACTTTATATGGCAATTTACTCTCTTCAATTTTACACGAAGGAATCTACCATTTAAGGATTCAGGTGCGTAATGTCAGAAGCAAAAAAAATAGATGTAAACTCGTTGTATGGTGTTCTACTTAGAGAGGTGGAGAATGATTCGGTACAGGAACTGGATCCGGAGCTTTATGCTTCAATTTCAGATTATGTCGGAAAGCTAAAAAGCGAGGGCTACGACGGAATCGAAAACAAGATAAAAAACAAACTTGTAGAGATGATAACTCAAATCACGACACTTCTCTTAAAGACCAGAATTGAAAAGGTAACCGAGCAGAAGGAGCTGGACTTTACAAATCTTCTTGATGCGGAAAAATTCATTCTGGAATCCCAGCAAGACATTCGTGAAAGAAGGGAAATGATCCTTTCTGCGACCCTTAACGGGAGAACCAAGGTTTTGGAATCCGTGTCGAAAAAACACAAGACAAAACCAATCACAGTCAGATTCCTGCAAGACTTTGACCAGTTTGTCGGCGCTGACTTTACAAAATATGGGCCATTCAAGACAGAGGACATCGCAACAATTCCAAACGAAAATGCACAGGCGCTAATTGCCAAAAACATTTCAATCAAACTGCACTTGGAAGACTAGATAGAATTATACCGGCTTGGCAGGACAATAATCAAAGATGTCACACCTTAATGTTGACGTGATAGACTTTCTTCTGCTCACAGTCTATCCTGTTGCGGGACTGTTTGTCATAGAAATGGCAAGCAGGGCAATCAAGCTAAAAAACTGGATAAAGTTGACAGCTCAGGCACTGCTTTCCATTGTATTTGCAGTCGCATATCTGACCTTGATCACCGCACACTGGCTTACAGCACTTGTCTTGATCGCACTTTCAGCAGCATTATTCTATCAGGCAAGACTCTCAAAACTAAAGCCCGACAGGTCGATGTACTAGCTTTTCCTTCGGAATATTTTTTTGAAAAACCCACTCTTTTGTTCTCTGACTATGCTTTTTTGCCCAAAGCGCTTTGCCCTAATCTGTGACAGTTTGACACATCTGTGCTCCTCTGGCAGCCTGTGATCAGAACAGAAAGGATCCTTACAGTAATTGCATTCGAACGGTAACTCCGTTTCGTTGCCGCAATACGCACAATTGGCTTTCTGCATGGTCACAATTGGTTTTATTATCTAATAAACCGTAAAGTTTTTGCAAAAACATAAAACAATGCTCAAAACCAAACTGAGTATAATGATAAAAGATAAGGTTGCCATAATTACCGGCGCAAGCAGCGGCATTGGGTATGTGACTGCCTTGGCGCTATCAAAGGCGGGCGCAAAGGTAGCAGTAGGTGCAAGGCGCATCGATAAATTGGAATCATTAAAAGATCAAATTAGTAAAAACGGTGGCGAAGTCTTTGTCCAAAAACTGGATGTGACAAAAAAATCAGACTGCGACTCGTTTGTTGACGCAGTGATCAAAAAATGGGGAACTGTTGACATACTAGTAAACAACGCAGGCCTGATGCCGCTGAGTTTTATGAAAAATCTCAAAGTAAGCGAATGGGACCAAATGATTGATGTCAACATAAAGGGGGTGCTATACTGCACGGCCGCTGTAATACCACACCTACTTGCAAAAAAATCCGGGCATATTGTTAACATCTCATCTGTTGCAGGAAGAATTGTCTTTCCCTCAGGAACAGTTTACTGTGCAACAAAGCACGCAGTGACAGCAATAAGCGAGGGACTGCGGCAAGAGTTCAGTCAGCGCTCTGGTATACGGGTAACATGTATTGAGCCTGGCGTTGTGGCAACTGAGCTCACGAACACCATAACTGATGACAACCTCAAGTCGTTTGTAGAGTCTACAAAAAAGATGGAAGCCTTACAGGGATCAGACATTGCAAATGCAATCCTGTATGCACTAGAGTCCCCAAACCACGTAAACGTAAACGAAATTCTGATCAGACCTGTAACCCAAGAACGCTAGAATGACACAGATCATCGTCATAGGCGGAGGATTTGGTGGACTTGCGGCAGCAAACGAACTGCGAAAGAACCTCCCGTCCGACGTAAAAATTACAATCATTGACAAAAAGGACTACTTTATGATGGATCTAGTCAAGCTTTGGATCATAAAGGGAACAAGAAAATTCGAGACCTCGAAAAGGCCCCTGAGCACAATAACAAAGAAAGGAATTGATTTTGTAAATGAGCGAGTGATACTAATTGATGCAAGCAAAAAGAAAGTAAAAACCGCAACAAAGGAATTCTCTTATGACTATCTGATTGTAGCAGCGGGCGTCGAGCTTGCGCCTGAAAAAATTCCAGGCCTTTCTGAAAATGGAATGATCCTGTATGATTTGGAAGATGTGCAAAAGATCAGGCAAAAAATACTTGATATGAAATCAGGCAAGATTGCCTTTGCAATTACTGGGATGCCGTACAAGTGCCCGCCAGCTCCCTTTGAAGCAGCACTGATCATCAATTCTATGTTGCATGAAATTGGCACTCAAAAAAACATCTCGATTGATTTTTACAGTCTTGGGCCAATCACACTTCCAGCAGCAGGACCCGAAGTGAGTAAACAGCTGCTTGACATCTTGGAATCGGAGAACATCAAGTTTCATGGATCACGCAAGACCGTATCAGTCGAGCATAAAACACTAAAGTTCGAAGATGGAAGTATTGCAAATTTTGATCTGCTGATTGCCATTCCCCCACACAAGGCACCGCAGATAATCTATGATGCGGGGTTTGCGCAGGAAGGCATGTTCATTTCTGTGAAACGGGACTGCAAGACACAATTTGATAAGGTCTATGCTGTCGGCGATGTAACAAACATGATGGCCACGGAAAAAATTGCAGTTCCAAAGGCCGGAATATTTGCGGAGGGACAGGGTATCGCAGTTGCGCACGACATTATCTCCCAGATAAGAAAAGAAAAAACAGATTCAGTTTTTGAAGGAAGGGGCGGCTGCTTTGTTGAAATGGGAACAACCGCGGGATATGTTTACGTTGACATGTTCGCACAACCAAACCCAATAACGCGACTTGACAAACCTGCGCCAGAGCACATGGAAGAAAAGGAACAATTTGAAAAAGAACGAATAGAAAACTGGTTATGATTCCGGTTTCTTTTCTCTTGATATGTGTCCAAGTAATGCCTTGATGTCTGTTTGAATATCTCCTGGGTTTTTTGCCAAGTCCAGTTTTTCAGGAATGCTGCCTTTGAAGTCTTCTGCCTCCGTTTCAACTCTTAGCTTTTCTTTACAGTGAAGATGGTCATCATTCGTTGCAGAAATTTTGTGACAGATGGAGCAAAGTTTCATGATTCTTCTAGCTGAACCGACGATTTATAATTTCATAATATGCTCCAAATTTTGAGGGGCCGTAGTCCAGCTTGGTTAAGATGCTAGCCTGGGGTGCTAGAGATCGTGAGTTCAAATCTCACCGGCCCCATCATTTGCTCATTAAATTCATCAGACTGAATGAAACAAGACTATGGATCTTGGTTTGATGACAACCAAACAATGTTTAGAAAAGAGTTTGTCCAGTTCGTCAAACGTAGTTATGGTGACAAATAATTGATCATGGCGTTGCAATGATAGGCC
>DATIGB010000210.1:0-2353 GCA_035454985.1 Candidatus Nitrosotenuis sp. | reverse complement strand
GACGTTTTTGAGCAACGAGGTAAGGCTTCCCACCACCTCTTTCTGATTTACAAGATCCGATATTTTCAAGGGGCGGTATTTCTCAACCCACATCAAATTTGAAACCGGCATTCAGTTGATTTTTCGACTAGTCTTACTAATAAGTTACGGCTGGATATATCCAAGGATCAAATGATCAAAGCTTCTTGTAAAGACAATTGATCGATCGTATCCATTAAATCCTTGAGCCCACTTTCATAGCTGTTGAACATAAACGAACTGATCCAAGTTTACAGTATTGGTTATGGGACCCAAGATGTAAAGGCGCTCATCAATCATGATTTTAAGATAAACGTTTCAAACATAATAATAGACGGAAAACAAGGCGAGATCTTGAACATACCTAGATGGGTGGCGCAAACCCTCGAGTCCGAGGGCCATGCCGAAATTCAGGAATCCGACATGGGCATAGAACTTACACAGTCCCTCTCCAAGGAAAATTTTCAAGGCGAGGAATTGTCCCACCTAGAGCCGGACTTTTACATAAAAATGACAGGGTACATGGCAAGGCAGTCAGAAAAGGAATATGACAAGCTTCAAAGCTTGCTCAAAATGCTAATACGAAAAAGACTTGGAAAGCTTGTTCCGCGGGCAAACTCCATGGCCCTTACTGCCGAAATAGCAAAAAAGCTTTCAATTGAGGAAAGGACATTATACAACGTAATCCATAAAAACAGCGAGGACTTTATCAATCAAATATTTCGTGATGAGAAATGACGCTAGAAACACAGACCCGCGCAGCACTAATTGATCAGGTGCAAAACTTCCTATCGTCGTTTAAGGACAAGTCTGGCTCGTTTAGGTATGTAGAAGAAATCGACCAGATGATGGCAAAACAAGTGCTGTACATAATAGTCGACTATAATGATCTGGTCTCGCAAAGAGAAATTGAAATCAAATTCAACACCGAGCCGGATGAAATATTATACGCGTTTGGACGCGCCGTAAAAAACATTCTTGAGGAAAGGTTCCCAGAATATGCAAACAGAATTGACGAAGACATACGGGTAAGGATAGCAAACTATCCTATACAACGCAGCCTTAGGCAAATCAACGCAGAAGTGATTGGTAAGATGGCAAGTGTTTCCGGAATGGTTGTAAGATCATCCGAAGTAAAACCGCTTGCAAAAAATGTTCTTTACAAGTGTCCTGAGGGACACGTAACAGAGGTTCCACTTGAGCGGGGCCTGAGCATATACGCACCTTCAAAGTGCAGCCATGACAGATGCACGCAGCGTGATCTGAGAATTGACCCTGAAAACAGCAAGTTCATTGATTTTCAAATAGTTAGACTGCAGGAACTCCCAGAGGATCTTCCGCCAGGGCAGCTTCCGCATTATATTGACGTCACCATACGACAAGACCTGGTGGATAACGCGCGACCGGGCGACAGAATCATCCTGACAGGAATAGTGCGAATCGAGCAGGAACAAATTTCGGGAACTAGGGTCAACAGCGGACTGCACCGACTCAGAATAGAGGGAAACAACATAGAATTCCTGGGAGGAAGGGGAACAAAGAACTCTAGAAAGTCAGAAAGAGAGGAAATCTCCCCAGAGGAAGAAAAAATAATCAAGTCTCTTGCAAGGAGCGACGACATTTACGAGAGACTAATTGGCTCTTTTGCACCGCACATCCAGGGCCACGCCATAATCAAAGAAGCTATCTTGCTGCTAATGGTAGGTTCAACTCAGAGAGTACTCCAGGACGGGACAAAGGTAAGGGGCGACATCAACGTGTTTCTTGTAGGAGATCCTGGAACAGCCAAGAGTGAAATGCTCAAGTTCTGTGCCCGTATTGCACCTAGGGGGCTGTACACCTCTGGCAGGGGCTCCACCGCAGCAGGACTCACTGCCGCAGTAGTTCGGGACAAAACCGGAATTATGATGTTGGAGGCGGGCGCTGTCGTATTGGGCGATCAAGGTTTAGTTTGTATAGACGAGTTTGACAAGATGAAGCCAGAAGACAGAAGCGCGCTCCACGAGGTAATGGAGCAGCAGTCGGCAAGCATTGCAAAGGGAGGAATCGTCGCAACACTGAACGCAAGAACATCCATTCTGGCTGCAGCAAACCCCATGTACGGAAAATACGATCCGTTCAAAAACATCACTGAAAACGTAGCATTACCAATCCCACTTCTCACAAGGTTTGACCTTATCTTTGTTGTAAGGGACATCCCGTCAAAGGAAAAAGACCGAAGCATTGCACGACACATAATAGGGCTGCACAGGCACTCCTCATCTGAAACAAGATCCCTGATCGACGTTGACATATTCACAAAATACTTGGCGTACTGCAAAAAATCAGACCCGTT
>DATIGB010000209.1:0-3195 GCA_035454985.1 Candidatus Nitrosotenuis sp. | reverse complement strand
GGTTTCAAGGAAACTCTCTGTTGTGTGAATTGATGCCTATCCCCAAACCCAGAATTGATGTTTGGGATTATGAAATGCTTATTCCGCAATTCAAGTCGGCTGAGGAGTATTATCAAGTGGTAAAACCACGCAGAGTTAATTATTTGCGTAGGCTCATTCAAGAACATCGTCCTAAAGTCGTCATTGGTTATGGTCAAGGTTTTACAAAAAGCTATTGGCAAGCATATAGTGAATTGTTTCCCGAGTTGAAATTCTCTGAGTATGGGCAATTCTTGGTTGCTCGTGATACCAATATAGTTGTTGTTCTTACAAACCATTTCACATCAAAGACAATGAATGGTAAATTTGATGAAGTCGTTTCTATTATCAAGGAAAGCGCGTGAGAACCAAAAAGCGGGCTAACACCGCGTGCACCCGACGGGTGGGACTCGCCGCGTTTTTTGGCAGTTTACGCGGCTTGGAGTTGGTTCCGGCAAAGCGGCGTTGCCTCCTCCCGCCCACCCGCGGGTAACGCACACCGTTGGGCGGCAAGAGCGAGAACTGTGAGGAAATTTTTAGGGAAATAGAAATGTCATCAGGAGAAAGAGCGCCCACCCCTGAATTTGGAACCAAGCAGGACGGTATAGATTATATTGATCGACCCAGCGTGTATGCTGTCATCCAGAACAATCACAGACAGATTGCCGTTATCGAGACCAGCAAGGGTTACTTTCTGCCAGGCGGTGGAATTGATGCCGGCGAGTCAGATGTTGAGGCTTTGAAACGCGAACTCCTAGAGGAAATTGGTTATCAAGCATCCATTCTTGTAGAAATAGGACAGTCCATTGAATACATTCAAGCCTACAGCGAGGAGAGGCATTATCAAATACGTAGCAGATTTTATGCAGTACAACTTAGCTCTAAAGTTGGAAAAGGCGTTGAAAAGGATCATCGCCTCGTTTGGCTACGGCAAGAGGACGCCATCAAACTGCTCAAACGACAAGGGCAGGTATGGGCAATCCAGAGTATGGTAAAAGAGTAACTGAAGAAAGCGGTGTAAGATATGGATACGGCCGCCCAACACCGCGTGCACCCGACGGGTGGGAGTCGCCGCGTTTTCGAGCCGTTTGCGTGGCTTGAAGCTGGTTCCGTCAAAGTAGCGGCATCTCCTCCCGCCCACCCGCGGGTAACGCATTCCGGTTGGGCGGTCTGTGTTTTTCTCATTTTGCAAGGTCAACAGAAATTCATTCAAAGCATCGCTAAAAAAGTTAATGAAAATAAAAACCCGAATTTATGTAATTTGCACATTGGTCTTAAGCTTAATAGTCTCAGGTTGTGGGTCACACCAGAGACTTGAGCCAACACAAACCTTTTCCACACCAGTTCACACCCTTGTTGCAAACGAAGTTCCCACATTGATGGAGACCCCGCGCCCACCAGTTGTTGCAGTCACATCAACTTTGCATCCCAGCTTGATCAATTGCATTCCAACACCTGTATCAGTTTTCAGCGAAGAGGTGCCTAATACGCCAGAAACGCAAGAAATCATCAAAACCGTCCAAAAATCTGAAGAGATTTATATGCGAGCCTTAATCACTTCTGACCCATCAGAATTTCCAACTGTGTTTATCAACGACCCGCGTTTTCTCCTCTCTCCAAAGAATCTAGATACAGTCAGGAGATTAAGCAACCAACCATCTCTGCAATCTGCTGGATATTTGGACTACAAAATCGCCTACTTTACTTGGCAAATAAAAGAAGGAAGATTTGTTGCAGCATCATACCTACATACTCCAAAGCCATCTCAGACAGTGTCGCCCGACTTTGTATGGTGCGACCATTCATTTTCTACGCCCGAACTAAGAGTTTTATCTATGAATATTGATGACGATATTGCTACCATAGTCATCAATGAGGGTGAAGCAACATATGAATTAACTCTTGTTTTTATAAACGACCAATGGTTTATAGCAGGGTAAAATGGAATATCAGTTTCGTCATAATGAAAACACCGCCCAACACAGCGTGCACCCGACGGATGGGAGTCGTCGCGTTTTCAAGCAGTTTGGGCGGCTTAGAGTTGGTCCCGTCAAAATGGTGTTGTCTACTCCCGCCCACCCGCGGGTAACGCACACCGTTAGGCTGCTATCGAGATGAATTTGTTTCAAGTTATCCCAGCACGAAGACGTTGAGTCGCTCCATATCCAACAACATGGCTTCAACTACTCAAAATCCTCAACCGGCGCAAAAAAGTAATCTGCAAAGATTCTATTCCTTCTATCTTTTGGTCGCGCTTGTAGTCCTCGGGGGACTAACGATTCTCTTAGCAGCATCTATCTTTTCGATAATTCATGTAGAAATTGAGATCGCCATAGTTGTAATCCTTGTGCTGCTTCTGCTATTTACTGTCTTCAGTTTTGTCCTGAGGTCTAAGGCTAGAAGGTTCAGCCTCGAAATGCCCTCGTTTATCTCGGAAAAGGGGTTGAGATTCATTCGATATGCCACAATTGCTTTCTTTATCGTGGTCTTTGCATATGGAATGGCCACCTACCCGTATATGCCAATCAGTCCTAATGGAAATATCTTTACAGATAAAATAGGTCGGGCGTATTCTTATAGTGAGTTCTTAACTTTTAGAAAATGGGGTCTTGCCTTAGTGCTATCGTGGGGTTTTGTTCTTTTGCAGGGCGCTATGTTTTTACCTTTTTTGGATCGACGAGTCAAAAGGCATGGAAATGCTAAAATCAAAAAGGCAGCCTAACACAGCGTGCACCCGACGGGTGGAGTCTGCGCGTTTTCAGTCAGTTTCTGTGGCTTGGAGCTGGTTCCGGCAAAGTGGTGTTACCTCGTCCCGCCCACCCGCGGGTAACGCAATCCGTTGGGCTGCCGCATAGAAGCCAAATGTGTCAGCCATAAAATCATTCGGTGTATAAGTATTCTTTATAGGAGAGACCACCATGGAAATTCCTCAGGAAATTAAAGATCTCATTCAATCCGGTTGTCATGCCCACCTGGTCACCCTCAATCGCGACGGGAGTCCTCAGGTTACGCTGGTTTGGATCGGGTTAGACGGGGATGAAGTGGTCGCGGCGCACTTGCCGAGGAACAAGAAGGTTAGGAACATTGAGCGCGATCCCCGCGTCGCAATCTCCCTTGAAACATCCACGAAGAGCGCGATGGGACTGACAGAGTACGCGGTTCTCTACGGCGAAGCTC
>DATIGB010000208.1:0-7111 GCA_035454985.1 Candidatus Nitrosotenuis sp. | reverse complement strand
CAGATAATAGCAAGCGACCATGTCCGCGACACTGACAAAAAACGCCTCGATGAAATTTTGGAACAGAGGGCAGAAAACGGAAAAATCGTCGCAAAGCTTTTGGAAAAGCTGCAGCCAAGCTAATCGCAGCCACAGTTATCGTCATGGTCTGAGAGAACACGCAGTTTCTTTCCGCCCTGCTCAAACCTTGCTTGCACATAGTGAGAAATGTTTGTTATTCTGACTATGGTGGGCTTGTGCTTCCAGCTTCCCTCGTTTTCAAACCATGATTCTATTTCGTCAACATCGTAATACTCGCCGCTTTCAAGCGTCCTGAGAAACACGTCGCGGATCAGCTGCTCGTCCTTGTCTGTCAGGTTTTTCTTGTCGTACACCTGTGTCGTGATCTCGTTTAGGCGGATTATAGTATTGTTTGACAGCGGCACAATTTCTTTGCCTTGCGATGCGATATAATGATTTGCGCCAGTATACCTTTTAATAATTAATTTTACACAACGAGTCATGCAGTATTTTCAGGCATTGCAGGTGGGCAAAAAAAGAGTCCAGGCCTCGCGTGACTATCTTAACAAGCTGCTCAACAACAGAGCAATGCCTGCGCTTGCACTGCGTGACACAAAGTCAGATGTCTGGGAGCCAGTTGGCGAGGAAAACTATTATGCGGTCGTGGACGAATCCAGCGGATTTGTCCTGACAGACACCAGCGGCTACATCGTAGCCATATGTGACAGCAGGGGCTTTTCAAAGGCCCTCGTTCAAGGAGTTACCCCTGAGCAAAAAGACCAAGTGGTCAAAGAGTTTGAAAAGGACAGTGTACCGCAGTTCAAAGGCAAAGTAGTTCTTCCCGTGTGACAAACCAGAAAACTAGAGGCGGTGTCAACTATTCTGTATGCAATAGATTTTAAATTCTGCCATTGGGGATATTCTCAGAATGAAGTTTTCAGCAGAAGTAGAGGTAAAGGGACACCTGATTGATTCCATGATACTTACCAAAATCTTTGACGTCGTGATGGACATGGGCGGGGAGTTTGAGGTCCTTGACATGCAGGTTGGCAAGAAGAAAAAGGATCCAAGCTATGCCAAGCTCCAGATTCAGGGAAAAACCCAGGACCATCTGGACAAATTATTAGAACAGGTCTACAGGGCAGGCGCCATGTCGACAAAGGGAAAGGCAGTCGAACTCAAGGCTGCGCCAAAAGACAGGGTGATGCCGGATAATTTCTACAGCACGACAAACAACGCCACTCAGATCTTTCTTGGCGGAAAATGGGTTGAGGTGGAGAACACCATGATGGACAAGTGCATTCTAGTGAAAGGCGGAAAGGCAATGTGCATTCCAATTAGAGATGTGAAAAAAGGCGACAAGATTGTAGTAGGGGAGGCAGGAGTCAAGATAACTCCGCCTGAGCGACCAAGGGACGGCGCAAACGTCTTTGAGTTCATGGGCAGCAGCAGCTCAAGCGAAAGACCGACACAGCATATTGCAAAAAAGGTAGCTCAGGATATCCTCAAGACAAAAAAGTCCGGAGGAAAGATAATCATTGTTGGCGGTCCGGCAATAGTGCACACCGGCGCAGCTGACTCTGTTGCGGAATTAATCAAAATGGGATATGTCGATGGGCTTTTGGCAGGAAACGCCCTTGCTGTTCACGATGTCGAATACGCCACTTTGGGCACATCGCTTGGCATGAACGTGCACGACGGCTCGCTTGCAGTCAAGGGGCACCGAAACCACATGGAGGCAATCAATTCAGTTTTCAAGTCCGGCTCTATTGCAAACATGGTAAAGACAAAGAAACTCACACGCGGAATAATGTACGAGTGTGTGAAGCGAAAAATTCCGTTTGTTCTGGCAGGATCAATTCGAGACGACGGCCCGCTGCCAGATGTCATAACAGACACGGCAGTTGCACAGAAAAAATACAAAGAGGTGCTAAGGGGGGCAAAAATGGTCATCATGATATCAACAATGCTCCACTCAATAGCCACTGGAAACATGCTTCCGGCAGATGTCAAGGTAATCGTAGTTGACATAAACCAGCCAACCGTGACCAAACTGATGGACAGGGGCACATGGCAGGCATTGGGAATAGTATCTGATGTGGGTGCGTTTCTGCCGCTTGTCGTGCGTGAGCTAAAAAGCCAAAGGAACTAAACTCTGGCTATTTCGCCCAAAACGTGGGGGTTTTCAAGGGCAGACGTGTCTCCTGCGTCCTCGCCTAGCAGTTTTGCCTTGAGGAGGCGGCGCATCACTTTTCCTGTCCGGGTTTTCGGCATGTCGGATATGACGCAGATGGTCTTTGGCTTTGCAATCTTGCCAATTTTTTCAGATATGTATTTCTCCATTTCTGACTGGATTGTTTTCTGATCATTTTTGTCTCTTAACACTACAAACAGCACTATTGCCTCACCGGTTATCTTGTCGGGAATTGAGATTGCCGCGGCATCTGCGATTTTTTTGTGCGTTATCACTACCTGCTCGATTTCAACAGTGCTCAGCCGGTGTCCTGAAACGTTGATGACGTCATCCACCCTGCCATACATGTACCACAGCCCGTCGTCATCTATCATCACGTAATCCCCGTGAAACCACACGTCCTTGTACTGGCTCCAGTAGCTCTGGATGTATCTCTCAGAGTCGTTGAGAAGGCCCCTTGTCATGGTCGGCCAGGGGGATTTTACAACCAGGAATCCTTTTTTGTTTCGGACCGATTTTTGGTTTTCATCAAAAGCGTCAAGATCAAACCCCGGGCACGGCATGCCGACGGTTGTCGGCTTTAGCTTCATTCCGGGAAACACTGAGAGCATGGCGCCTCCGATTTCTGTTCCGCCTGCCAGGTTCATGATTGGGACCTTCTTGTTCCCGATTTTTTCATAGAGCCACCACCACGACTCTTCATCGATTGGCTCGCCGGTCGTAGGAATTATTCTGATTTTGTCAAGGTTGAATTGCTTTCTTGGCTCCACTCCGTGCTGCCGAAACATTCTGACCGCAGTCGGCGACGTTCCAAAAATTGTCACCCCGTATTTTTCCAGCATCTTCCACAGTCTGTCATTATTTGGCCAGTCGATTGCGCCGTCATAGATTATCGCAGTGGCACCAACCTCCAAAAGTCCGTAGACGTTCCAGGTCTGGCCAGTTATCCAGCCTATATCTGCAGACCAAAACAATGTGTCGTCCGGCTTTAGGTCTATCAGGTATGACGCCTGGTGGCCAGCATATACCGAAAAGCCGCCATGGGTGTGGATGACGCCCTTTGGCCTGCCTGTTGTGCCTGAAGTATACAGGATAAACAGCGGATCCTCAGAATCCATGGACTCTGTCTTGCACGAATCGGGCTGATCCTCAATCAGCTCTGAATAATCCAGGACGGAGTCTGAAAAGTCGTACCTGTCTATTTTTTTGTAAGGAACTATGATCAGTTTCTCAATCCTTGTGTCCTGTATGGACTCTGGCAGCGTCCTTTTCTGCGACACAGGGTTTCCCTTTCTTGTAAATCCGTCTGAGACAAAAAGAACCTTGGCGTTGCAGTCCTGCAGTCTGATTTTTAGCGATTCGGTGCTGTATCCTGAAAAAATCACCGTCTGGACTGCGCCGATTTTTGCACATGCAAGCATTGCAGCTATTGCTTCAAAAATCATCGGCATGTATATTGCAACGACATCCCCCTTCTGGACACCGATGGATTTTAGCGCGTTTGCAAGCTTGCTTACGTGAATCTCAAGCTGCGAATACGTGATTGCTTTTTCCGCGCCGTCCTCTGACACAAAGCAGTACGCGATTTTGTTCGGGGTCTTTTCCGCAAATTTCTCAACGGTTGAATTTATGATGTTTATCTTTCCGTCTGAAAACCACCTGGGCCACTGCTTGCCGTTTGAAAAATCCGAAACTGTCGTGTATTTTTTGTCCCACACCACTCCGATGTCTTGGCTGACGGCATCCCAGAACCAGTCAGGGTCGCTCTTTGATCTTTTGAGAAGATCCGACAGCGACGATATGTCGTGCTTTTTCATGAATCTAAAAATGTTTGAGCCCTCAGTCTGCTCCTTTGTAGGTTTGAAGATAAAATTACTCAAGTGACTCTTTTCAAATTCTGCTCGGCTTAAATGGATTATGCTATGTCGATGCCAAGCCGCCTTGCACACGAGATTGCCGACTTGCCGTCATCCTCAGAAATTCCGGCATGTCTGAATTTTTCAGTCCACCCCGTGCTTGTTCCGCGGGTGTTTTCAAGGTAATACTCCCTTAGCGCACCAGACACTCTGGTGTTTAGCTCGTGCCTTGCTTTGGAAGGCGCCGCGCCGTTTAGCCACGAAAATTCAGGCAATTTCGACATTATTCGTACAATTTCAGCCTCGTCCGGCTCCAGGGCGCGTTCCATCTATGCGGAAATTTTTTCCCTGAGGATCCTCAGTGTCAGGGCAGGATCCGCAGTCCCTTTTGTCTTTTGCATCACCTTTCCAACCAGATAGTTGATTGTCTGGGGGTTTTCCTTTGCCTGCTGCACCGCAGTCTGCTCCTGGGATATTACCTCGGATATTATTTTTGCAAGCTCTCCCTCATCTGATATCTTGGCAATGCCCATCTGCGAAACAATGTCTGATACCTGCCTTCCTGTTTTCACTATTTCCTGCAGTATGTTTTTTGCAGAGCTGCGCGTCACCTTGCCGTTGTTTATTATATCAACTAGGTCGGAGAGATGCTTTGGCCCAAGCTTGCTCTGATCCCTTTTTTCGCGGGTGTCGACTAGGCCCATCAGATCAGTTGTTATCATGTTTGCGATTTCTTTTGCGTTGGACTCTGTGTGCGCCTGCTCAAAGAGGTCGGAATAATACTTGTCAGATGACAGCACGTCTGCCACCTGTGCAGGTATGCCGTACTGTGTAGTGTACCGCTCTTTTTTTGAGCTTATGCTTTCCGGCATGCTGCTTCTCCATTTCTCTATTGACTGCGAGTCCAGGACAACCCACGGTATGTCCCCCTCAAGGATGTACCTATAGTCCTCGTCCTCCTCCTTTGATCTTGATGATATTGTTATCTTGCGCTTGTCGTCCCAGTGCCGCGTCTCCTGTGCAACAGGTATTCCGCGCTCTGCAAGGCTCTGCTGCCTTGTCAGCTCAAAGTGGATTGCCTTTTCCAGGTCGTGGAACGAGCCGATGTTTTTGACTTCGACGCGCAGCCCTCCCTCGATTGAAACGTTTGCGTCTGCGCGCATTGCGCCCTCTAGTGTCGGGTCAGAAACTCCGAGGTTCTCAAGCAGGTCAGACAAAATGTTTAGAAATATTCTGACCTGTCGCGGGCTGTCAAAGTCAGGCTCTGTCACAATCTCGACTAGCGGCGTGCCTGCGCGGTTGTAGTCTACAAGCGTAATCTGCGTTCGCTCAGACGCACCCTCGTAAATCAGCCTTCCGGGGTCCTCCTCGAGCTGGATTCTCCGTATTCTGATGTCTTTTCCCTCAATTGAGACCTTTCCGCGATCCCCGATGCTTGTCGGGCCGTACATGTTGAGCTGGGTGATCTGAAAGTTCTTTGGCAGGTCCGGATAAAAGTAGTTTTTTCTAAAAAAGCCAAGCCTCTTTGGCGTCTCGCAGTTGAGTGCCATTGCAATCATCGTTGCCTTTTCGACTGCCTTTTGGTTAAGCCTTGGCAGTGATCCTGGAAGCCCGATGCACACCGGGCAAAGGTTGGTGTTTGGCTCAAACTCCCTATAGTTTGCCTTGCACGAGCAGAACAGCTTGCTCTGCAGGTTTGTCAGCTGGCAGTGGATCTCCAGCCCTATCATAGTGGCGCCCCCGGCAGGTGTGTTGTTTCCTGCAACGCGTATGCTGCCTGCAAAAGATGCTTTTCCTGCAATGTGTTTGCGTGAATCTGTATTCCGATTGGCAGGCCGTTGTGAATCTCAAACGGCACCGATATTGCCGGAACACCGGTAAGATTTGCGGTGACTGTGTTGATGTCTGCCATGTACATTGCCAGCGGGTCGTCAATCTTCTCCCCGAACTTGAACGGCAGTATGGGAACGGTTGGGGAAATTAGAAAATCAAATTTTTTGAACGCGTCCGTTATCTGCCTTCTCAGCTTGCTCTTTACCTTTAGTGCCTTTAGCAGGTACTTTCCGGCAAATCCTGCGGACGGGACAAATCCTCCCAGGATCATTCTTCGCGTCACCTCCGGCCCAAAGTTCTTTCGTGCCTTTGATATGTATGACTTGAACTCGTACCCTTCCAAGTCCATCTGGTATCCGTACCGTAGGTTGTCGTATCGCGAGAGGTTGCTTCCTGCCTCCGCGGTAGTCAGGACGTAATAGGTTGCAACGGTGAATTCCACCATGTCAAGTGAGACCTCCTCTATTTTTGCCCCGAGTTTTTCAAACGAGTCTGCAGCCCGCCAGAATGCAGATTCGACGTTTTTGTCCAGCCCTGCGCCTTCACTCATTTCCTTTATGACGCCGATTTTTTTGCCCTGTATGCCTGCGCCTATTTCTGCAAGATAGTCCTGGTTTTGGCCGTCTACTGTGGTGTTGTCGTTTGGGTCCTTTCCAGAAATGTGGTTCAAGAGCAGGGCAACGTCTTCCACTTTTCTTGCAATTGGGCCGATTTGCTCTATGCTGTTTGCGTATGACACAAGCCCGTACCTTGACACAAGGCCGTATGTCGGCTTGAGGCCGACCAGTGAGCAAAAGCTTGCCGGGTTTCTGACTGAGCCCCCAGTATCTGAGCCAAGCGATGCCACGCATTCCAGTGCGCAGACTGACGCCGCGCTGCCGCCAGATGATCCTCCGGGGACATAATCTGTATTCCACGGGTTTTTGCTTGGGCCAAACGCCGAGAACTCTGTTGCCACCCCCATTGCGAACTCGTCGAGGTTGGCCTTTCCGATAAGTACTGCGTCCTGCGCCTTTAGCCTTGATACGACGGTTGCGTCATACGGCGAGACATACTCTTGCAGCATTTTTGAGGCGCATGTTGTCCTCTCGCCCCTGACCGATATGTTGTCCTTGATTGATATCGGCATTCCGTAAAATGCGCCGACTTTTTCCCCCGACTTTATTTTTTTATCGACTGCCCTTGCCTGCTCAAGTGCGTTTTCGTTAATGGAGATGAATGCGTGTAT
>DATIGB010000207.1:0-5228 GCA_035454985.1 Candidatus Nitrosotenuis sp. | reverse complement strand
CTTGCAAAAGGCAGTCATTTTCGATAAAGGCACAATGGCGCCGGCGTCATTATATCTTGGAATTATGTGCACGTGCACGTGAGGTATGATTTGCTTTGCCGCCCTGCCGTTGTTTTGTGCAAGACTAAACGCATCTGCCTTTGTTGCTGCAAGTATCTTGTTTGCAATGTATGGTATTTTGGAAAAAAGGTTTCCGACGTCGTCAGGCCCCATGTCTGTAATTTTTTCATAGTGTTTTTTTGGCACAACAAGTGAGTGGCCGTTGTCTATTGGGTATTTGTCCAAAAACGCCACGTGATCAGAGTCTTCGTAGATAAAGTGCCCTTCCCGCTTTCCGGACACAATGTCACAAAATATGCAGTGCACGGTTACGGTTACGTCAAACAATTTATAGACTTTGACGACAGAGGACGGCCTCACAAACCCCAGATATTGGGCTAGCCCCACAGATACCGTTTGCAAATGCCGCAGACTTGCAAAAGGCAGTCATTTTCGATAAAGGCACAATGGCGCCGGCGCCAAAAATACCGGCCCGCAGTAAAGGCAGTTTTGCCAAGCATCACGGCGTCGATTAGTTAATTAGTCCTATTTTTTGAGTGTGAGTGTTTCATGGGCAAAAAAGACAGAGAAGACAAGGAAGAGCGTCGTGAAAGTTTTGTAGACAGGCAGTCAAGGCAAAAACGAAAAAACATGGTAATCGGAATAGCTGTCGCCATAGGAATTGTAGCAATTATTGCATTCGCGGGATATCATTTTATAACAAAAACTCAGGCAAGCCCTGCCCACGCTCCGGCCGGAGCAGGAAAGCTTGGCGACGAGCACGAGCATGCGTCGTTATTGGTTAGAATTTTTGGCGATAAATTTGATTTCTCGCCACAGCAGTACCAGGTAAAAAGCCCGTACATCCACTTTGAGGCAGAGGACGGCAACACCATCCACAGACACGCATCAAATGTCCCGTTGGGATACCTGTTTGATTCGCTAAAGATTGGTCTGACCAACGATTGTTTTGTGTTCCCAGACAAAGCAAAAACCCACACGTTCTGTACGGATAAAGACTACACGCTGAAGTTCTTCATCAACCACAAGCAGGTAGAGGGCATAAGAGACTATGTCCTGCACGATGACGACAGGATACTGATTACGTACGGAAACGAGAATCAGACTGCAATAGATGCCCAGCTGGCAGAACTTGATGGCCAATTAATCAAGAGATAGCTCCTCATCTCTGAAATTAATGAAAATATTCTAATATAGTAAACCAGCCCAGACTGGATATAATGACCAATACTGATATTTCAAGCAGAAATGTAGTCGAAGGCACATCGCGTGCTCCCCACAGGGCAATGTACAAGGCAATGGGGCTGACAGACGATGATCTTAGCCGTAAATTTATCGGCGTGTCCCACACTGGCAATGAGGCCACGCCATGCAATATCCACCTCGGAAGACTGGCGCAAAAAGCAAAGGAAGGCGTTTATGATACAGGTGCAACCCCAAGGGAATTCAGCACCATTGCGGTAAGCGACGGAATTGCAATGGGACACGAGGGAATGAAATCATCACTTGTCAGCCGGGAAATTATTGCGGATTCAATTGAATTGATGGTTCGAGCTCACCAGTATGACGGCCTTGTCGGAATTGCAGGATGCGACAAAAGCTTACCTGGCACAATGATGGCAATGGCAAGACTAAACCTCCCATCCGTTTTCGTTTATGGTGGAACGATAATGCCAGGATACTATAACGGCAAACAGCTCACCGTTCAAGACGTGTACGAGGCAGTCGGAGCGTTTGACGCAGGCCAGTTATCACTAGAGGCGCTAAAGAACATTGAGAACTATGCGTGTCCAACCGCAGGCTCTTGTGGCGGAATGTTTACAGCAAACACAATGGCGTCGATTTCCGAAGCACTTGGCATTTCGCTGCCCGGCAGTGCCAGCCCGCCAGCAGAAGACGAGCGAAGGGAAAAGATGGTCTATGACACAGGAGTCGCAGCTACAAAGCTATTAGAGACAAACATCAAGCCAAGAGACATTTTGACATTTGAGGCATTTGAAAACGCCATAACCATGCTGAATGCAATTGGCGGATCTACAAACGCAATATTGCATCTTTTGGCAATTTCAAGCGAAGCAAGAGTAAAGCTCACATATGACGATTTTGAGAGGGTCAGGAAAAAAGTCCCGCACATTGCAGACCTAAAGCCGGGAGGAATGTATGTCATGAACGATTTGGACAAAGTAGGCGGTGTCCCCCTTATGCTCAAAAAACTACTTGACAGAAAACTGCTGCACGAAGACGTCATGACCGTAACAGGAAAAACAATGAAGCAAAACCTGGACGCCATAACGATTCCGCCTCCGGCAAATGCAGACATAGTGAGGCCGATTGGCACGCCGCTGCACAAAGTCGGAACGGCAGTCATACTCAAAGGCTCGCTTGCCCCCGACGGAGCGGTTGTAAAAATTGCTGGAGTAAAGATTGAAAAATTCACAGGCAGGGCCAAGGTCTTTGACAGAGAGGAAGACGCCTTTGACGCAGTATCAAAAAATGAGATAAAGGAAGGCGATGTGGTTGTGATAAGATATGAGGGTCCAAAAGGAGGGCCTGGAATGCGAGAAATGCTGGCAGTGACTGCCGCAATAGTCGGGCAGGGGCTGGGTGAAAAGGTTGCCCTCGTTACAGACGGAAGGTTTTCCGGAGCGACTCGAGGATTCATGATCGGACACGTTGCACCAGAAGCATATGTTGGTGGAAACATAGCGCTTGTCAAAAATGGGGACAAGATCATAATTGACACTGAAACAAACGTAATTGATCTTGCAGTACCAAAAGAAGAGATGGATCAGAGAAGGAGCGAATGGAGGCCAAGAAAGCCAAACTATGAAAGCGGGGCACTGGCAAAATACGCATCCCTTGTGGGATCAGCAGCGCAGGGCGCGCTGACATCGCCAATCTGGTAAAATCACAAAAACGCTAGTTGTGAAGATTGCACACAAGCACGAGCTTGTCATCAAATCTTTTTGCCGTAAGGCCAAGCCCTTCCCTTAATTCCTTTTTGCAAACATGGCATGCCGCCTCACTTACTGCGCTGTTGAGACGAATTGCGGGTTTTTCAAAGTGCAGATCATAGTAAAGGGTGCGAGTTTTTGGAGGTGTTGCAAGGATCTGACTCATGGGTATAATACGTCAAGATCGCATATAAAGGTACCGTACCATACCGTAATTCTTCCAACTTGTTCAAAATAGTCTCAAAGCGGATTATTTTTGTGAAAAAGTCTCATGTTTTAATTAAACCAAATACTGAAAATTCTTTAGAAGTTATAAATATCCCACAGCTGCCTTGATTGACATGGGTGGCCTTCTTTGGAAATTCCGATCCTACAATCATACCACTAGAGTTATCAGGCTCACAATTTGAGATATATTCTAAAATAGAAAAAAATTACTCCGACACATTCCTGTTTGAATCACTTACCGGCCCCGAGGAGCTTGCTGAAACATCGCTGATTGGATTCGATCCCGATGTGAAACTCAAAGGATACGAGGACAGAATTGTTTTGCAGTACAAGGACGGCTCCACTAAGACCATTGCGACGACTGATCCAGTAGCAGAGATAAAGAACTTGATTGGGCATACAGCCAACACGTCATTTAGGTATCTAGGTGGAGCAGTCGGCATAATCAATTATGATGCGATAAAACTGTATGAAAAAATTCCAATTCAGAGCGGTAACGAACCACTGATGGAGTTTGGGATTTACCAGGATGGAATTCTGTACGACAACAAGACAAAAAAACTGCTCTACTTTTACTACAACAAAAACAGAATTAACGACATAAAGCTGTCGGAGCCAAGTTTTGGCAGAGTGGATGTTTCAGAGATTTCCGTAAACATGGATGAAAAAAAATTCTCAGAGATTGTCAACATGGCAAAAAAATACATCTACGACGGAGATATTTTTCAGGTAGTGCTTTCAAGAAGATTCAATTTTGACGTAAGCGGCGATCACCTAAGAATCTACAAGGAACTGCGCTCGCTAAACCCGTCCCCATACCTGTATCACATGAAGTTTGGACAAAAAACATTCATCGGTTCCAGCCCCGAGATGCTGGTTCGGGTAACAGGAGACGAGGTTGAGACGTTCCCAATTGCAGGCACAAGAAAGATTACTGAGGACGAGCAAAAAAACGAGCGGCTAAAACAGGAACTGCTGAGTGACGAAAAAGAGCTTGCGGAGCACACGATGCTAGTGGATCTTGGAAGAAACGACATTGGCAGAGTTTGTAAATACGGAAGCGTGCATGTAACTGAGCTCATGCAGATAAAGCGCTTTTCGCACGTACAGCACATAGTATCACACGTGGTAGGCACACTTGACTCAAAACACGACATGTTTACGGCCTTTGAGGCGGTGTTTCCTGCCGGAACAGTAACCGGCGCACCAAAGGTTCGAGCCATGGAGATAATCAACGAGCTAGAGGCAGGCGCCAGAGGCCAGTATGCTGGAGCAGTAGGCTATTTTTCAAACAACGGATGCTGCGATTTTGCAATAGCCATACGAAGCATATTCATCAGCGGCAAATCAGGCTTTGTCCAAAGCGGTGCCGGAATTGTAACCGATTCAACACCGGAAAACGAATTCAAAGAAACAGAACACAAGGCGGGCGCAATGCTTGCGGCGCTAAGGGAGTCAACGAAATGAAATTCCTAATCCTTGACAATTACGATTCTTTTGTCTACAATATCGCGCAAGTCCTAGGCGAGCTTGGAGTAGAATCGGATGTGATCAGAAACGACAAAATAACCATAGAACAAATACAAAAAAACAATTACGATGCAATAATCATATCCCCGGGACCCGGCACCCCAGAAGACAAAAAATACTTTGGTGTTTGCTCAGACGTCATCAGAAAGCTTGGTCCTACGACTCCGATTCTAGGAGTCTGCCTTGGGCACCAAGGAATAATCCATGAGTTTGGTGGAAAAGTTGTCAATGCTGGAAATGTAAGGCATGGCAAAACAAGCCAGATCAGGCACTCGGATGATTCGATTTTCCACGGCGTAGAAAACCCGTTTAGGGCAACGCGGTACCACTCCCTTGTGGGCGACAAGACAATAATTCCAGACGTCCTCAAGATAACGGCAGTGGCAGATGACGACGGGGAGGTGATGGGAGTGAGCCACAAGAAATACCTAATGGAAGGAGTGCAGTTTCATCCAG
>DATIGB010000206.1:0-6073 GCA_035454985.1 Candidatus Nitrosotenuis sp. | reverse complement strand
GCGTTTGCCAATACAGTTGCGCCGATTTCCTTTAGTGTTTCCATTTGCCCGTCGCGCTCAATTGTCGCCCGCACCTGCTCAGAGCCAGGTGTCACAAGCAGCGGAATCTTTGCCTTTATTCCGTGGTCCTTTGCCTGTCTTGCAACGCTTGAGGCGCGCGACATGTCCTCGTATGACGAGTTTGTGCAGCTTCCAATTAGCGCAACGGAAATGTCATCGATATACTTGTTATTTTTTACGTCGTCAGCAAGCTTGGAAATCGGCCTTGCTAGGTCAGGTGTGTGGGGTCCCACCACATACGGCTCTAGCTGCGATAGGTCAATCTCTATTATTTTGTCAAAATACTTGGAGGGGTTTTTCTCAACGTCCGAGTCCTCCGTCAAAAGTTCAACGTGCTGATTTGCAATGTCCGCTATTTTTCCGCGCCCTGTGGCCCTGAGGTATGTTTCCATTTTTTCATCGTACGGAAAAATCGAGCATGTTGCACCGATTTCTGCGCCCATGTTGGTAATTGTAGCCTTTCCGGTGCAGCTGATCGTTTTTGCGCCGGGTCCAAAGTATTCTATTATGGAGTTGGTTCCGCCAGACACTGTAAGGGATCCCGCAACATACAGTATGATGTCCTTTGGGGAGGCCCATCCGCTTAGCGCCCCAGTCAGGTATACGCCAATTCTCTTTGGGTAAAGGATTTCCCACGGCATGCCTGCCATCACCTCGGCAGCATCAAGGCCGCCAACGCCGACTGCCACCATCCCAAGTCCCCCGGCGTTTGGGGTGTGGGAGTCTGTTCCAATCATCAGTCCGCCTGGGAACGCATAGTTTTCCAGAACTACCTGGTGTATGATGCCAGCCCCCGGCTTCCAAAACCCCGCGCCGTACTTTCTTGATGCAGATTCCAAAAACTTGTACACCTCGTTGTTCTCGTATATGGCAGCACGGGTGTCGGACTCGGCCTCGACTCTTGCCTGTATTAGGTGATCGCAGTGGACGGTCGTCGGAAGCTTTGCCTGCTTTAGGCCCGCCTGTATGAACTCTAGCATTACGGTTTGCCCGGTTACGTCCTGCAGCGCAACCCGGTCCGGGTTCAAAAACACATAGCTTGCGCCGCGCTGCGGCTCTGAAAAGTCGTCTGCCATGTGCCCGATGAGGATTTTTTCGCTCAGCGTCAGGGGCCGATTTACAATTTTTCTAAATTTTGAAATGTTTTTCTCAAGCTTTGCATAAACGGAATTTACAAGATCCGGAGTGGTTTCTATTTGCATTGTACAGATACGGTTACTCCCAAATTAGTTATAAATCGTTTTAAAAATTTCAGTTCCAAGTTTGGAAGGCACGAAAATAATTTTCTGATCGTGCATACAAATTTGCTAACAGTTATAAGCCAAAAACGGCGTACCCTATATGGTATAGTTTATGGCTTGTTTGTTATTTTATCGGGGGCATGGGTTTGGTCAATAAGGGCTTCCCGGCTTTTGGCAACTCCCAGGCGGGCGCGTTTATCGCCGCACTGAAGAACTACAATCTTCCAGATTTTATTTTAAAGAAAATAGCAAAGGAATGCGGCTCTGACCTTTTGGAGCGCGGAAGGCTGGACGACAGGCTGCAAAGCATGAACGACATTGCGCTTACAATGCTGCACAAAATTTTCATCGACTGCGAAAGTGACGCTGCAGGCAAATACGCAGACTATAGGTTCTATGCATATGTTTCCAGCATGTACCACAAGTGCGACATTCTGATCAACGAGTCAATCCCAGGCGCTTCTGGGAAAAACCACAAGGTTCCAGTCGCGGTAAAAAACAACGGCATGTACATTGCCGTTGCGTTCAACAAATCCACCGGAACCCCGGTCCAAAAAAGAGAAGCAATCAAGTTTTACGGCATAATAGATGATGTCAAAAAAGGCGACCACGGCACAATGCTGACTGACGCAATCTTTGGCACGTCCGTCGGCTTCAAGGGAGACTCCCTTGTGGAGCTGGAAAGACTCTCCAAGACAAGAAAGGCAGACGCCGAAAGCAGGCTTGAGATCAAGACTGCAAACTTTGAGAACAGAATTTACTCAGTTACCAAGTGCACCTAGATTAGCCGGTTTTTCGTTCACAGCATTTTAGATCCATCGGACGCCCTTGCTCTCATAGTATTTGGTCTTTGCCCGGGAGTGGCGCGGCCGCACATGCAGAATAGAGTTGCAGCACGGGCATTTTGCGCCATCGTACTTTAGGTATATGTCGCATATGCCGCATCTCTTCTGTCCGTTGTACCTAAGCGACATATTTCCAAGATATGCCGAATACTTTGTCTTGCAGTCCCCCTTGCATGTGAGCAAGGAATGACTATGCATTTGCAAAATTAAAGTGGCAGGTGATTATACTATTACCTTTAGGCTGGATGTGTCGATTGTCATAAAGTACGGAGCGCCGGATGTCTTTTCAAAGTTTTTCCCATAGTGCTCGAATTTTAGGTCGTTGAAGAGGTGCTGCGACCACACGTCGTGTATGGTCTCTGCGTGCTTTTTGAATTTCTTTTGAATCAAAAACAGGTGCGCAAGTTCGTGCGACACAAGCGTGCAGTTTTTTTCCGCCAAGAAAAACGTGTCGTCGTCCCGTGGCTTTTGCCACAGCGTCATTGCAAAGTTATCCGCATAGTACCCCTCGCAGTTGCAGTCAGTCCACAGCGGCCGGAAATGGCTCAGGTAGAAGTGTATTGTGTCCTTGCCCCTTTTTCTGTGATCGTCTATCAGCGCACTTGTGTCTATTCTTCGGAGTATGCTTGGGTTGCCTGTGACCATCTCGTCGCACTGGATGTCGACGTCCTGTGAAAACGTATCGCGTATCCATTTTTTGTAAAACTGCGCCATCTGCTTGACGTACTCAAACTCCGAATCGCGCTTTCCCAGATCAACGCGGTTTATCACAAATACAAAATGTAAGAGCATAAGAAAAAGAGATGATTAAGATTGGCCTTCAATACCCATCAGGGTCAGTGTAGATCTTATTTTCTCGATTTTTCGAATCTTCCACGTGATTGTCTCACGCAGTGCCTCGACTGTAGGAGACTCGAGTTTGGCCAAGATGTCGTATGCGCCGAATGTACCGTGAACCTCTTTTACCCCCTCAAGGGATTTTAGCTGCTTTATGATTGCCTCTTCGGAGCCGAGTTCACAGTTTATTAAAACATAAGCTGTCGCCATGATTAAGGTATACACTCGGGATATATCAATAAAGCTATTGCTTTCTATTTCTGAGAAATACGGATGATTTCGTCCCAGATTGGGGGCGGAACCGGCATTACCGAGAGCCGCGATATTCGCAGTAGATCCCATTTTGCGAACTTGGGGTTGCCCTTTATTTCGTCAAGTGTCACCGGCCTTGCAAGCCGCTTTTTGAATTTCACGTCAACTGTAATGAACCGCGGATTTTTTTCCTTGGGGTTTGGATACGGATCGGATGTGACTTCCATTATTCCAACCACCTGCCTTTCTGCGCCGGTGTGATAGAAAAACGCAAGATCGCCTTTTTTCATCTGTTTCATGTGCTTTAGCGCCAAGTTGTTGTGGACGTCGTCCCAGGATGTCTTTTTTTCCCTTTCCAGCGAATCAAAGTTGTAGGAGCTCGGCTCCTGCTTTCCAAGCCAGTATTGCATGATACGAGATGGTTTTCCGAGTCTGGTATTTCTAGTTTAAATGTACCCCGGCACTGACTCACATAACGTCATCGGCTTTTAGCCAAACCCTCAATATGCTCTGTAGCCGGGGTATTTGTGCCCCTTTGTTACACATCTGGGTGAATTAGAAATCACAGAAATCTAATACGATCGACTCATCCTAATCCGTCTACGTGTATGCTCTTTTGGGCACTAGGAGATACCCCTAGTCAAATATTAATCCAGATAGTGTTATCTCAAAGCCGGACACGGGCACCCTGATTTTGAAATTATCAATCACCTGAGAGTCTATTTCTCCGATTACGCCGACTGTCTTGCCGTTTACAATGATATCTGCAGTCCTTCCGCTTGCAAACAACGGATGTGTCGATGCGCTTGTCTTGCACGATATGTCAGAGTCGGTCTTCAGTGCGGACTGGAGTATTGATTTTATTTCTGTAAAGCTTGTGTCCTTGTGCGCACTCACACATGCAAGCGATACTGTCTCGGCAATCGGGCGGCCGCCTGAAAAAACAATTCCAGTCTCAAAGAGTTTTTGAGGGTACGACTCGTGTATGTTCTTTGAAAGATTTTCCAGTAGTCCCGGAATTATAGAGTCTCGCAGAACTGTGTGCTCCTGGCTTTTTGATTCCGCAACCTCGATTAGATTGGCGCTGTCCCTTTTGGTGTAATCGTACAGCACCTGCCTGCTTGTAAGGCTTGAGTTGAGCGCCTCAGTAAACCCAAGGCCTATCATGATCATTCCAATCTGGTCCAGTTTTTTTGTGACAGTGTTTTTTTGTCCAACAGATACGGATGGTGGAAGGGATGGGCTGAGGTTTTCAATTCCATACCCAAGTGCAATCTCCTCAACTAGGTCCATCTCCCCAAGTATGTCAAATCGGAACCGCGGAACTGTGCAGATAATTTTTTTTCCTTTCGGTACTGCGTCAAGTCTTGATTTTTTCAGGCAATTGCAAATTTGCGGAACTGTAAGCGACAGGCCAAGTGTTTGGTTTGCCAGCGCGGGATCCAGTGCCATCTGCCTTGGCTTGAATGATTCAGACGAGTCCTTAGAGTCAACCAGTATACCGTACAGTGCAAACCCCATGTTCTGCAGAGCCGCTGCCACGACAGACAGAGAATCGTCCACCGCGTTTTTGTCAGTACCTGTAACCTCGACTAGGAGGTTTTTGGTTTTGGTAGATATTGTTGTCAGTGCCGAATTAATTATTGGAGGAAATGAAACAGTCTGGTTTTTTGAGTCCAAGATGAGCGGCACCTTTGGCTGGCTGCCCAAAATATGCGAGTATTCTTTTCCGACTGTTGTCCTTTCAAGGATTTCTTGCACAGTCATGGAATCAGTCAAGGCAAGCGGCACAAACTTGTGCTCCCGTGTGGCGGATGTATAGCGGATTGGAAATGATACAGAATCAAAATCATGAATCCCAATTGAGGACTTTTTGCGCCTGCGCCCTATTCCAAAGTGAAGGTCCTCCTGCAGCGCAATCAGCTGCCGGATCGATTCGTCGTCGAGTGCGCCATTTCTTGCTATTATACCGTTGATAAAGGGCCGGATTTTTTTTACGGATGGATCCGACTTTATCACAAGTTTCTTTTTTTCCTTTTTCAGATTAATTCTGACCAGTCCTTTTTTTATCCCAAGCAGTCCCTGCAGGCCGGACGCAATTCCAGCGTCTGTCGCATAGTCAGGCCGATTCGGGCTGTATTCGACTCGGACAAACTCCTTTTGCTCCTCTTCAATGTCCAGGCCCAAAAACGGAAGCGCCGCAAGAATTTTGCCCTTGTCTGCCCCTACCAGCCTTTGCAGCCTGTCCAGATACAGCGTTACTACTGGCATTTTGGCACGCTCCTGAGCCACCCAAGGTTGTTGTTGTAAAATTCCCTAACATCGCTAACTCCGTATTTTAGCATCGCGATTCGCTCTATTCCCCCTCCCCATGCAAGCACCGGCCGCGTTATTCCAAAAGGCTTTGTCACCTCGGGACGGAATATTCCCATGCCGAACAGCTCCACCCATTTTTCCAGCTTGTCATTGTACACCATTGTCTGCAGCGACGGCTCCGTATACGGAAAGAACGTCGGCCAGAACTTTATTTTTGACAGTCCGAGCTTTTTGTAGAACTCTCTCTGAATTCCCATCAGGTCGCGCAGCGATACGTTTTTTCCGACCACTATTCCCTCCACCTGGTTGAACTCGACTAGGTGCTTGTAGCTGACCTTTTCGTTTCGGAACACGCGTCCAAGCGAAAAGACCCGCGCCTCCTCCGGCTTGTTTTCCGCCAGATAGTTTATGGTAACGCAGGTGGTGTGGGTTCTGAGCACCATCTTTTTTGCAGTGTCCAGATCCCAGTCGTATCTCCATCCGCTTTTGTGGGATTTTGAGACCTGGCGTATCTGCTGGGGT
>DATIGB010000205.1:0-4295 GCA_035454985.1 Candidatus Nitrosotenuis sp. | reverse complement strand
TGGAACTGTAACGATGTTTTTTGCACCCTGCTGATCACTTGCTGTTCCGGTGGTCTGAAATAACGTGTTATCTCCCTGCGTTATCCTCAGGTCATATCCTGCAGGAACGGTCTTGTTTGTCAGCAGGTATGCGTCCTGAATGGTAAAGTACAGCCTTACGTCTGAGCCTGAAATGATTGTGGGCGGATCCCAGCTCAGGTTCACCTTGTACTGTGCGTTTGTCGTGTAACGTGTGATTGGAAAGCTGTCTTCCTTGCTTGCCTGCAAGACAAACTGCATGCCCTGCAGATCATTTTCTTTTGCCTGCCTGAGGCTTTGCAGCATTGGGTTGTTGATTACAATGTGGATTATTCTAAAACTCTGGTCGGAATAATCGTCAATTATGACTGCCGTGTCTGGCAACGGAGTTTTGTTTACGTGCAGTTCGTATTTTGTTGCCAAAAGATCCGCAAACACCTTTGGGATGAATACCTCTTGGTGAACAACCGCTGTCTGGTTAATGCCAGAATCCGACCAGTCAAAGGGCATCGAAAAAGATATCGATTTTGCCTCCTTGGTGTATTCTATGTTTTCAGGCGTGTCGTAATAGCTGATCACCTTGATTTGCTGTTTTCCAGAATCTGTGTCTGCTGTGATTGCAGTTGATTCCAAAAATGAAATCCCTGCATCAAATGTGACTTGTTTTTCAGACTCACTTGAATAGCCTTCCGCAGATATGATGCTGATTTCAAATTTGTACAGGCCTCCTTTGTGGAATATGTTTCCGTTTGCCTCAATGATGCCGTCGTCTGTGCCAAGCAGCGCTCCAAACATTCCGCCTCCGCGCTTTTCTTCTGCCATGACCTGCTCGTTTTCTGCCGGGACTAGATCAAATCTGAGTATCCCGTTGTCTGCATTGTAGTTGCCCTCAAAGAGGATCTGGCTGTTTTTTACTGTCTTAATGTGGTATGAGACATTACGTATTGCATCCTTTGTGTCTGCATCAATTAGTGTGAATGTGACCTGTTTTGCATTTGTTTCGTTGTCTATGTTTGAGCTAACGATGACTGTTGCGGTCCTGTCGCCCATTCTCTGTGGCACAAGCGTCTCGGAGCCAACGCCGTGTCCAAACGAATGCTGAGGCAAAATGGAAAGCGCCAGTATGGTAAAAATGACAAATATGACTGTCTTTTGCATGATCTGTAACTGGTCTGGTAGTAAAATAATCTGGCGAATCTTCTAAAGCGAGGAGAAGATGTCGCCGATGCGGTCTGCTGACTTGTCAATTATGTCTGGATGATACTTGTTAATTGCGCTTTTAACCAGATCCTTGTTTTTGATTTGGAATGTTCTCTTTGTGTTTACAAATTTGCTTTCGATGATTTCGTCTTGGATTAGCTGAGTCAGATTGATTGAAACAGTGGCAGGTGATCTTTTGACTTTTTCTGCAACTTCATTAAATGTCATACTGTCGGTTTCCAACAATACGATCAGAATGTTTTTCGGGGTTTCCTGTCTGAGGTTTTTTGCCAAAACTGATTCTTCTTTGTTTATCCCTAATGGATAGAATCGTGTGACTCGTGGAGTTCTTTCAACTTGCACTGTCCCACTTTCCTCAAGCTTTCGGGTGTAGTGGCTAAGGACCCCGTTTTTCATTCCTGTCTCTCGCATGATTTCGGAAAACTGGATTCCTGGGTTTTTCTCTATCACCTGAATTAGTCGAGTCGTTCTGTCCATTCTAATCGTTCCTAAATATTGCCAGTGTAAATATGCCAAGCATCCCTATAATTAGCATGTGCTCTAATTCAGAAAACGAAATTTGGCCCACGTAGTACTTGAAGGGCCAGGTAACATCCATTAGAGAAATGGCCTCCGCGGCTATAAAGAACGAAAACGCGATGAACGTCAGCAGCAGCCGTCTTGTTCTTATTTTTACATATGCGGTTAGCGAGACCACCGTCAAAAAGACGGCAGCGATAAGGCCTCCGACGTGAAGCATGATGTGCAAGATGTGAGACCCGTGGAACAGGTTTGGCAGTATTATTGGAGCAATTAGTATGCCCATTACTGCAAATATCACGACACTGAACAGGGTCGACTTTCTTTCCGTTATTTGTGCATATATTGACATCTGTCATAATTTGGAGGCTGAAAAATTTAAGCAGTCTGGTATAAGTGCCAAAGTGGGAAAAAAAGACGCGAAAACAGCCATGAAGACAGCCATAGACAAATTTTCGCTATCATAAATATGGTATCAAATTATTAAGCAATTTTGGTAGATTTGCCAAATGTACCAGTTTGTAGCATGTGTTTCTGGGTTTTCAAAATGATCATGATTCCTGCAATCAATGCTGACAAAACAAGACTTGAAAACACTCCAAATTCCGGCACTACCTTTGTTCCGACTATGGTGAGTGTTTTTGCGTCAGCAGGCAAGTTTACCTTCATGGTATAGTATTCGGCGGTTGATGAAACGATTTCGTAATCTATCTGCCTTTCTGGAGATGCTTCAAGTAGAACGATAAAGTTGTCATTGTCTGCGTCTATTAGGGTGCGCGGAACCTGTAATAACAGGTCTCCTCCCGCAACATAATCTAGTAGGAATCTGGCTGACTTTGACTCCTCGTCTATTTCGACTCCTTTTATTCCTCCTGCCATCTCATATGTGATTTGGAATTGGTTGCCGTTGTAGGTTATGATTTTGTTATCGCCGTTGAACTTGGTGGCATACCCTGAATCCATGTTGGTATCAACCGGCGTTATCGAACTGTGATCCATGCCTTCATGGTTGGTGCCGTCCTGAATGTTTGCAAACCATGGGATGATCTTATTGTACTGACCGTTGATACGGACTGACTGGTTTAGGTTGTATTTGCTGTTCTCAACTGATACCCTAAAGTATGTCTCGTTACTTTCTAGCGGAACCTCAAAAACATATCTCTTCATGCCTTGTGTAAAGAGTTGCGTTGGCTGTGGATTTGCAAGATGTGCATATCTTTTTCCTCCCATTTCTGAATAAACTTGAACTTCCAAATCGCCTACGGGGCCAGTGCTGCCAACTGTAATTCTAGCAATTCCTTTTGATAGATCATATTCTATTTCAAATATGTTGAGGTCCTTGGTTATCTGGACATATGCATCTTTATGGTCGCCGTGTTCCATTGAGCCCATTGCGCCCATCGAGTGACTGTGACCTGCATGTCCTGCAGCAGCGTGTGTTGTGTGTTCTTCTGAACTGCCATGGTCGTGTCCACCAGCGGATTCTGTTCCGATCAAGTACGATGAAAAATGTTCTACATCTATACTGTATGAGCATGTGTGGGTATTGACAGAATCAAGGGTTGCGCTTGGCGTGACTTCGTGCCAATGGCCGCCGTCTTCAAGATATACTGCGACTCCGTCCGGGCACGATGATCCGGATTTTTCCAAGTTAAAATGCAGTGCTGGATTGCTAGAGTAGATGTTGGGATCACTTAGATCCACTCCGCCGTTCCCATCAACGTTGAGGTATAATGCCACGTTTCCTGACGGGATTGATATGCCGGTTGGATTGCTAGTGTCCATCCGAACGCTGATTCCGACGTTTGTTGCCTGCGTGTTAAACGGCAGATCAATCGTATCTAGCAACGGATGGGTGGTTCCTTGGTCTATCTGATCAAACCTCAGAACAACATTGGAACCAGGCGTGAGCTCGTCTATGACTGGCGACAGTATGAAATTCCCTCCGCCTGTCGTGGGTGCTACAAAGAGGGGTGGAACAAAAGATGTGGATCCAGTTGTAGTGGTATCCTTTGGTGCAGCATAAGTTGGTATTCCAAGTGTGGTGAACAAAGTGCTAGGCGAAGTGTTGCCGGCAAACGTGGACGTGAATACAATTGAATTTGGTGGCGTGATGGTTCTTTTTTGGTCGGTGCCTACCAGTTTGGCCGGAGGTAGGTCGTTGGCAGATGTCATTGAAATTCCGTTGATTTTGGCTCCTCCCTGAGTTGCCAGTTTATCCAATGTCTGGTCGCTTATGTTTGGTGCATCAATTGTAGTGACACTACTCCCAGTAAAATTCACATACGTGTTTGTGACATATGAGAAGCCAGTAGTGCCGAAAATTTCATCTGATGCCGAAGGGCTAGACGACATTCCAAATCCTGGACTGCTTTTGATCTGCATTATGCTGTATGTTCCGTTGTTGACCCTGTTTAACTCGATAATTCCAGGAGTTGGGTCGCTGTCAAATCTGTCTCCATCAGACACAACAAAGTTAAACCATGTTGTGAGATCCAAGTAATCTGTAGCGTTTGTGGTATATGCGTACGGGTTTG
>DATIGB010000204.1:0-3407 GCA_035454985.1 Candidatus Nitrosotenuis sp. | reverse complement strand
TGGACGTTGGGCGGGAATGTAAAATACTCGTCGCTTTGGCTGTGCTTTCTGCTCTCCCGGTCCACAAAAAATGTCTGGGTGTTATTAAATACAATTTGATTGGTAGCAGAATCCATCCCGAGTACGGTGGATTTTATCTCCAAAACATTTCCATCGACACTGGCTACCTCCTGCTTTAGGGTCTCCCTTATCCAAAACGGTTCAGACAGTTTGCCTTCTTTTGACTCTAGGACGCGATCCTGCCCTTCCTGTTCCGAAATCATTTCATAGTTTAAAGGAATTTTTTTCATTTCGCCAACAATCAGACCGTAAACAACTATTACAGAAATGATGATCACAAAACCTATGACTGGTTTTAATTTTGAACTAAAACTCATTCTAAAGTTTTGAGCGCATTACATATTAAATAACAATCTAAATCTGCTGATTCCAATCAGCCTCTGACTTGTCGTGAAATTCTTAATTTAAATACGCTTGCGCTTTTGAATTACTATGATTACCTGTATTGTGATAGATGACGATGCCAATACGACAGAGGTGTTCTCAGACATCTTAGAGTTAATTGGATTGCAGGTTGTCGGCAAGGGTTATGATGGGAATGATGCCCTCTCTCTTTACAAGAAACATCTGCCAGATGTTGTTTTCACTGATGTTGTGATGCCGTACGCTGACGGCTTTTATGCGCTAGAAAAAATCCGCGAGTTTGATCCCAATGCAAAGGTCATAGCAGTAACTGCGGATTTCACCATGGATGTGGAGCGAAGACTAAAGGAAATGAACGTCACTGCGATAATTCGCAAGCCCTTTGATCAAAACGAAATAAAGCAAGTGTTGATTCACAAATACAAGATCAATACGCCGTAATGCTTGGTCCGAGTCTGAGATCATTTTGCCACACAAAACGGGGGATTTATCAACTGCAAACAAACTTTTGAAGAATCAAAATAAAAAATTGCGAAAAGCAAACCGCATACATCTCAAACCAACATTGGTAATCTGACGCAGTTTTTTATAATTAATAACTAGAATCATGTCCGATGACAAATGCCCAGGAACTAATGAAAATTGCAAAACTCAGAATGGAATTATCGGCACTACACATGAAAAATGTAACATGCTACCTCAAGATAATCCGGGACGATCTTAATTCTCAAAAGGCTGGCGCCGGACGTAGGATACACTACGGGGTAAGTTGGGCATTGGACGCTCCAAACTCTTTTGACAGAATACGGGTAAGGGATGAAAATAACAGGACAAATCTAATCGACGCGATAAACGACGCCAACAGATATCTGAACAATAATCTTACCTCTCATCAAAGAAACACGATTCGGCAATTGTTTGATGGGAAATATGATCGTGATTCGCCGGTTTCTGCGCTGTATGATGATATGGGATCAGCCGTAACACAGCGCATGCTAAATGTCAGGGACGAAATAAAAGCATCAGAAAAAAAGCTAGCACCCAAATATAATCGGGGCAACATCCGGAGGATAACAGATCCGATCATTGAACGCGATTTTAACAAAACAATTCAACTGTACAGCGTAAAACCTGGACAGATGAAATCGCACAGGTGCGGCGCACTTTGTAAATCCATTAAAAACCATAGCTGCAATAGGCATACCACAGTTTTGTCTTGCTGGCAACATGCCGGAAAGCCATCCAGTACGACATAAGATTTAGCTCAGTCAAGCAAAATAAAAAATCGAGGAAAATGGTTTTGTGTACACAATGGATGCTGCATCTTGTACTCCGATTGAAACTAGCGCACGTCTTGCATCGGCTTTTACCAACAAAAGTCTCTTGAATCCTTAATAAGATTAAAATCCAGTATGGAATAGTCTTGATAAGATGTCCAACTCATTGACCGAGTTATTGCCAAATTACCTTGATCAGATAATTGCCTCTGCAATAATTGTGATTGGTGCAATAATAACATATTATGTTCTAAAGTATTTCCTGGGCAGATCGTCCAAATCGCTTGGCATTGAAAAGCGCTCCATCCATGGCATGGTTTCAGTTTCAAGATTCATCATAACTGTGGTAACGATAGTCTTGATAATCTTTCAATTTTCAACAACCAGCGGAATCGTAGCTAGCGCACTCAGCTTGGCTGGAGGAACAATAGTTGGATTTGCATCCATAAATACAGTTGGCAATGCCATTGCCGGAATCCTACTCTTGCTTTCAAGGCCGTTTAAGATTGGTGATAGAATACGCCTGTCCGACGATGACAAATTATTGGGAGACGTAGTAGAAATAACTCTAATTTACACAAAGATCAAGACTGTGAGAAACGAGCTCATATGCATTCCAAACCAAATTCTGATGCAGCGTCACATTGTGAATTACAGTAGTCTTGACAATGTTGCTCTGGTAGTAGAAATTTCTCTGAGCTACAACGAAGACCGAAATCGCATAGAATCGTTATTGCTGGAATCTGCCGCAAAAACACAAGGCGTGCTGGATACGCCGACATCACAGGTTTTACTTGTGAGATTTGATAGCTTTGCAGCAGTCTATCAACTGAGATGCTATACTGACAAGCCTAACCAATATCAAAAGCTTCAGTCTGATCTAAGAAAAAACGTCTATGACGCGTTCAAAAGCAGCGGCTTGAGCCTGACGACGCCAAACGTATTAAAAAACTCATGATTGGATCTGCGCAGATAAACTAATCCCAAAACCAGCCAAGTGCCCCTCCAACCAGCGCGCCAACCCCTGCTCCGACTGGGCCGCCAAGAATTGCTCCTATCGCAGCGCCAGTGCCTGCGCCGGCCAACAACCCGCATCCCTTTACGACATTTGGAGGGGTGGTGGGGTTTGTTGCTCGGATGTGCTTTTTGATGGCCCTTCCTATTGCACCGCCAGCAATGCCCCCGCACAGCCCGCCCAGTGCTCCCCCAAGCCTACCTGCATAAGGTGCTAACTTTTCAAAAGACTTGAAGATAAGCGGGATGAGGCCCTCAAATTCCGACATGACGTGTGAGAAACATGCTGAGATTTATGTAATTCTGAATTAATGCAAGCCTAGTCTAATTTTACGATACTACAACGAGAAAACAGGTGGAAAACACAACGAAATAGTTTCGCCATAACATGATTGTTTTCCTTTTTCTGTCAGTCTACGACGCAGATATGACAGTTTCTCGTCGTACAATATACGTCAAAATATTATTTAAGGTTGATCTTGATTCCAATGAACGTCGACAGAGTTTAAAATCTGCCAGCTGTCCCGGTTAATTTTCAAAATTACTTTCTATTTCCTGCGCCATTAATTCCAAACGGCTTGTGTTTCCAATCTTTCTGTATGTGAGCTTCTCTAGGGTCTTGATTATGCTTATGGCCGCTCTGTACTGTGGAATTTGCGGCTCGTTGAGTTCACCGTACATTCCGATTCCCTG
>DATIGB010000203.1:0-2399 GCA_035454985.1 Candidatus Nitrosotenuis sp. | reverse complement strand
GTCCCCGGGCCCTGGCAGAATTAGAACGTCGTGCCAAGGCCAAAAGAGAAGCCTTGCAAAAGTACAAGAATTAAATTAAGGCAATTCAATTGAATACTTGGCAAGCGGGGGATATTTTTATTTAAAAGATACATGTTGTGGAAGTATAGAAATTTTCAATCCTCTTCAATTTTTGGTAATGAATGGACACGTACCTGTTCATTGATTTTCAGAATCTTTTGTGCCTAGGGCCCAAAGGAAGGCGTTTTGAGTGACAAAATAATTTGTAGAAATTATTCCTGAATAAATACAAATCAAAAGAAGCCTATTTCTTGACTCTCGCCTGTTAAAAGAGCCGTCGCCGCACGGCTCTTTTATGCGCCAATGGCTATCCGGTGAAAGGAAAAACGGCGGGTTTTTCTGCCCACCGTTTCACCGTATTAGCCGCGACAAGCGTCGGGTTGCTCTCCTGAGTTGCCTTGCTTATGTCTAACTATAGGTTATTTATAGATTGTCAGTAATCCAATCAAACATATACTCTGATGCAGTTGCAGGTGCACCAATTTGGCAATGTAACTGTGCGGTTGTTTTTTCATCAAACAACATATATTCTTTTGGACAGTTTAGTGCATCATAGAAATTTTTCGCAGCACCAAAAGTCACTTCAGCAGTTCCGTCCATTACAAGTGTCTTGCAAGTAATATTACCTACAACTGAAGTATAGTCATACGCCTTGAGAACCTCGATTACGTCCTTAACTGTATTAGGGACACCATGTTTCCACGCATAGTCACTCACTAAAGATTTGATTTGAGGAGGCAGCATGTCTGCCGGCATGGTAGCTACTTTTTGCAAATGACCACCTATCGCACCTCCCCAACTAAGATTACCTGGATCAGCAACACATATTTTGATTCGTTTATCAAAAGCTGCTGATCTTGGGGCAAGGAAGCCACCCATACTCACTCCAACACTTCCAATTCTTTCTGGGTCTACTCCTGGCAATTTTTCTCCAAAGTCTATTACTGGACATACAACATTTTCCCAGTCAGGTCTAAAAACAAGATTATCAAGCCTTAACGCAGCCCCTTGACCAGGACCATCAAAAATTAGGCAGTGTATTCCTCGACGAATAGCAGAATCGTAAACCCAAACGGTGTCTTCGGAAAAGGTATCTCTCCCTGGTGTGATTACAAGCAATGGGGCCTTTTCCTTTGCAACAGGTGATCTGTAAAAATATCCTGGAAGAAAACTATTTTCATATGGAATTTTAACAACCTCGCCCGGATAGCCTGAATATTCAAGATATTTTGCATAACATTTTTTATAGGTAAGTACATATTCTTTCATGCGAGCGTCTTCAGGTTTAGCAAAGCACATCAATGAAAAACGGTAGTAGGTTGATGCTCTAAGATATGCATCAGCAGCTGAAACAAGTTTGCCATTTTTTTCTGCCTTTTCAGCTCTTTCTAGCAAGCGAGCACCCATATCGCTCCATGCGTTAATCCACCTTTCTTCATCACTATCTACAAGCTTACTTGCTACCTCAAGAACTTCTCCAAGGTCTGACATTCCATACCGCATAAATCCAAGAACGAGTTTAATTAGTGAATCCATAATAAGACTGTTGTTAAGCTTCATATCTGTCCAAGGTTTTCCTGCAATATTGAGTTCACCTAAATTTGTACCGTGTTGCTCTGACATGATAATCTCTCCTTTTATTTTTTTTGTTATCTAACTACATTTCCATTGGTGCGGCTTTATCAATCCGCCGCAATCATCACAACGCTATCGCTGTAGCCGCGACGTACCCTTCGCACCAATCCCACGCAGCCTCAATCGTGCTCACACCGATAAGCCGCAAAACGGCTTCTCCGCGAGGAGAGACGCCAACCTGGCCGTTTTCGTTCGCTAGTACCATGAAGTCAGTCAGGTTCATCCCGCAAAGTGTGGCGCCACCATCTTCGTAATTACGGACTTGGTCCGCTATGCTTTTTACGGCAGCTTCTCGTACTGAGAACATCGTTGCAAGCATCTGCGGCCGAAAGCTCGGATCCAGGCCTTGCAGAAGTTTGCATTCCTCGTAGACAAGCAGGCGTCTGCTCATCACCCGCAGGGACTTTTCGTCTTCGAATTCCGCAACTTTGGCGATATCGATGCCGAGACCAGCCAAGGCGCTTTTTTCGTCCGTCCGCACGCAAACAGCGCAAGAGAGGCTACCCTCGTCGGTTGCGCTCAGAAACACGTGCTCATTGTCGAGAACTTCGCAGTAGTAAGGCGCACCTCTTCGATCATTTCTCAACTCCGATAAGTTCAGCCTTGCTTCATTGAGCACACATTGCAGTGCAACATGGTTAGCTTCGGCCGCTTCGACAATGTGAACAAAGGTGAGTGGTGTCCCGGGCGCTCGGCGTATCACC
>DATIGB010000202.1:0-19876 GCA_035454985.1 Candidatus Nitrosotenuis sp. | reverse complement strand
CATCTACCTTATCTCAAGTAATAGACAAGATCTTAAATGGTAACACCTTTGATGTTTTCTGCCAAGACAAAAATCACACTCTTACCGTAAACGTACGAAATCTGATTCAACACAAGTACTCAGTTCCAATGAATGTTACTCCGATGCTACATCCGATCCCGAGCCTTTCAGAAAACGACACTGTGGGAAAAGCAGTCGACATAATAACCCACAATAGAGTTCGAGCTGCACCTGTTGTCAAAGACAACAAGATAATCGGGGTAGTGGAAGCAAAAAGCATTCTCAAACTAATCTCAAATAAGGACAACAGGTGGATAACAGCAACTCACATCTTTACGCCGGATCCAGTAATCATCGACATGGATACTCCGCTAAGTACGGCAAGAAGGATGATGGTTGATAAAAAATTTGACCACCTACCGGTCATAACAAAAGACAAGGTTTCCCAAGTCCTTACATCAAACCATCTTTTGAGCATAATATTGACGCCTGAGAGAGTTGGAAGAAGAGATATTGGCTCAAACAAGATACGCACGCTTGAATCTCGGGTTGGTAACCTTGGCACGAATCGTATGGCTATGTGTGCCCCACTTGACAATCTTAACAGCGTGGTAGACTCAATGCTTCATGCGGACACAACGTTCTGCCTTGTATCGTTGCGGGATCATCTCCACGGAATTATCACGTATCGTGATGTTCTTAATCTACTTACTACAAAACTGAAAAGTACGGTGCCGTTTTTCATTGTTGGCATGCCATTAGATGACAATGCTGATATCATAAAACAAAAATTTGTAAAAGCCCTGGATAGATTACAAAAAGTATATCCTGACATACAGGAAGCCAGAGTCTACATAAAAAAACTCCATGGCGTGAATAACCGCTACAACTATGAGGTGTCCGCCACAATACTGACGCCTCATAAAAAACACATCTTTACAAGAACTGGATTTGAGTTGAGCAAAGTAACTGATGAGGTGGCACACCTATTGGTAGAAAGCCTCGCAAAACACACAAAAAATACAAAAAATCGTTACAAGTTCAGCATTCGAAAAATGGAAAGATAATCTAATTATCATCATTGAAAAAAGTAAATTCGCTTTTATGTGATTAAGAACATTTCACATCACTTGGAAGCAAAGACCGCAGTAAAAAAATTACAGGCTGAGAAAATCCTCATAATTGGATTTCCAGGAAATGGACTGGTTGGAACTTTTGCCCTGTCCTATATGATACAACATTTACAAATGAGCCTTATCGGGGAGATCAATCACCCCGACCTACCACCAACTGTTTTTGTAGAAAATGGGGAGGTGATTGGGCCAATCAGAATACACAAAAAGGACAACATCTATGCCATCATCTCGGAGGTCCCAATTTACTCAGAACTTTCTTATGACTTTACGGAGGCAGTACTTGCCTTTTGCATCAAGAACAAAATAAACAAAGTCATTGTTCCAAGCGGAGTAGATTCTGAATACACTGATAAAAAGGACATCAAGACCTATGGACTTGCAACTGATCCATCAATTGAGAAACTAATGTACGAAAATGACATTCCAAAGTTCATCGCAGGAACAATAATTGGAACAGATGCTGCCATCATCACTTCATTTAGGAACAAGCACATACCGCTTCTTGTCCTGTATACCTCATGCCATCCATTCTTCCCCGATCCTCAGGCATCGATTCATGCAGTAGCCACACTGGCAAAAATATTGAAAGTGAAAGTGGATACAAGTGAAATCCAAAAACGAGTGGATTACCTTAGAATACAGCACAGAAACCTCATGCAAGAAACACTTGATGCATTATACCAACAGCAGCAACAACTACCGACAAAAGCTCCTCCGATCTACAGGTGATAAAATGGCAAGAGACTGGTTTAATCTTGATAATTTTGATCCTCCGATATTACAATTTGGTGACGACCTGGAACAAAAAATACTCCGCCCGTTGTCATGCATTGTAGAGCGCGAAACAAAATGGATCTTGGAGTTTGATCTACCACTTGTTGAAAAAAAGGACATAAACATCTACACTGATGAAGGGGTGATTGTAGTTGAAGCAAAACTACGAGAAGTATATCGCGACTCCAAATTTACAAGACATCAATACGAGCATTTCAAAAAAACCGTCTCTATTCCAACAAACGCTGACACGAAAAAAATTTCGGCACGCTTTACAAATGGAAGGCTGATAATCACGATTCCAAAGACATTTCAGGGAACAAAAATAAAAATTGAAGATTAATCTATTTTGAGAAAATCTCAGATACTTTTCCTCTGTATTGGCTTACCATCTTGCCAAATTCCATAAAATCTTCCTCAGTTGGGGCTTTCATGTGCATTGCATACTGACCAAGAAAGACTGAAAATGCATTTCCAACAATCAAATTAAAGCACGCATCCGCAAGATCTGTTCTTGGAAACGCAATTTTTATGAATGGAACATAAGATCTTGTCTGTGACAAAAGCAAATCTAGGTGTCTATTCATATATTCTTGGATCTCTTTTTGTATTACCATTTGTTATTAGCAAAATATCAAATCTTTTATAAAATCTGCAAGTACATTATCAAACTTGATTATAATCATCTGAAAACCAATCTTGAAAATCTTCGTTAACTAGTTAAGTAGAATTCGAAAAATATGGCTCAATGACTAAACCTGACGAAAAACAAAAGACGGAACTTGCACCTTTTTGGCCGCTTAGTTGGTCAAATATGGACAAAGCATTTGACAATTTTAGGAAAGAGCTAGAAAAAACATTTGCCTCCTTTCCTGCAATGTCGGCATCATTACCGGGATTCAAGTCAATGTCGTGCGATATTGTAGATGAGGGGGACAAGTATCTAATAAAATTGGAAATGCCTGGAGTAAAAAAGGACGAAATCAATCTAAACGTGTCTGACAATTCTATAGAAATATCTGCTCAACACAAGGAAGAGGAAGAAGAAAAGAAGAAAAACTATCTTAGAAAGGAAAGAAGCGAAGTGTCGTATTACCGAACTCTCCCGTTGCCAGATAAAGTTCTATCAGACAAAACACAGGCAAAGCTTACTGACGGTATTCTGAATGTCACAATACCAAAAGCTGTACCTACTCCAAAGCCCAAAAGAAGCTCAGTAACAATTCAATAAATTTTTTATTTTTTAATAATCGTGCTCATTAAAGTCTGATCCGAGTTCAATTGTCGCAATGACTGTTTTTTCACTTGTCTGGCATTTTAGATTCTTGTTTGGTAAAAATTCATGAAATATCTCCTTGAGTAATTGCTCTGCAAAAAATGACCACTTCATTCCCAGTTCGTGCTGTATGATAAAATGATGCAATGCACCTTCAACCCTGTGATCTGAATTCATGCCAGATGCACGCATATAGTCCTCAAGTGTCTCAATGCATCGTCTGAGGTCGTATTTCCCCTTCATAAACATGACAGATTCCTTTATGAGTGGCACCATAACTTGAATCACACTGTCGATATCCTCGCCAGTCATCTCTTCGCCAAGTGCTTCTAGAATGCCTATTGGTATTGGAATCATTCCTATTTTGTCTGCAAACCTGTCCCATTTGACATATTTTTCTAAAATTTGTTTTACCAAAACATTCTGTGAGATGTTTTTCTGCATTGCCTCTGTCTCTAATTCATCCACAATCTTTGCAGGAAGCCTATAGGTTATGCTTCTGGTTGCCTCTTTTTTTGGAGGATGCGGCTTTCTTTGCGGAATCGACGTGTCCAATACTATACTTGTAGTAGTTGAACTATTTAATGAAATGTTTTGTATTTTTCCAGTAATTTTCTATGCGGTAATATTTCCGCAAACGCCCTTACTATATCGAATTTTGTGACAATGCCAACTAGTTTATTTTTATGCATCACAATTACTGGGAGTCCACTAACGTTATTTCTCACCATTAGATTTGCGGCAGTTGCCAAATCGTCATCTGGCTCGATCATTAATACTTCATCTTTAATAAAATCGCTTACTACTGGGTTGTTTGAAGGCTCGCTTGGAAGTAGGTACTCTCTTGTCTTGGTAGGTTTTTTGAAATAGGCGCTGTGTTTTAGAAAAGCGTTTGTCGTAATTGTACCTTTCACATTTCCATCATTATCTGTAATTATTAGCCGCGAAGTGTTGTTTTTGTTGATCATCTCCAAAGCAAATTTTAATGAATCTGAATAACGACAGGTAAAGACTTTCTCAGTCATATAGTCCCTTACTTTGTATTTTCCAGCATACATCTTGGCATAAAATCCTGTAATGTCTGTCTGTGTTGTTATTCCAACAAGATTTCCATCGTCGTCTGTTATGATGATCGATCCTATCTTGAATGTCTCCATTCTGGTGGCGCACTGTTCCAAGTGATCTCGCTGGTTAGCTACTACTGTGATCAGGTTCTTTTTCATTATTTCTTTTAATAAAACTTCGTCCAACGTACGCTTTGTATTGTCATTTTCAAGGAACCTGTTAATGTCACGCTCAGTTACTATCCCTACTGCCTTTTTGTCCCTGACTATCACTATTCTTTTGATAAAGTTGGTCTGCATCAAAACCAATGCATCGTGAATAGAGTCATGTTCGGTTAATGTAAAGACCGGCGAAGAATACAGTTTGTTCTCCATGTGGTTGTAATCCAACCGTGTTGATTTAAGTCGCGTTTTGATTCTCAAGATTGGTTTTAAAAAATCAAAAATGTTCCTAATCCTATGTATTAGGAACTATTTCGACTTCGACGTTACCTCCATTGAACACCGATGTCATCGCCCGTATCCTGCTCTTGTATAAGAAATGTTTTTTTCCTTCCGCGGTAATTGAGCCTGAAATCCCAAGTAGTTTTGAGTCATGAAGATTTTGTAATCTCCTGTAAACTGTGCTGATTGGGATCTTGCATTCTGCACTGATCTCAATTGCTGATCTTGGAACGTTCATGGTGGACTCGATTATTGCCCGACAATATCTGTCTGACATTATTTCAAGGACCGCGTCCTTTCTTTCATCATCAACTTTTCTTCCTACGAGTTGTATTTGCATGAGATGTGTTACCCATTTTTTGATATAACAAGTAGGATTGCTTTGCATTGCAATGCACTCAAACTGCTTATCTTCAAACTTTGATGCCTATCGGTATGATTGAGACACAATTTCCAAAATTTGAATGGGGAACAATCTCTGAGCCAAATTCCGGGCATACTAGGAACGAATGGGGAACTAAAGAACAGAAGCCAAAAATCAGAAAAATAATCGCCTATACTGTCGCTTGGAATGTCCCAAATGATATCTTACTTGACAACTAAAACTGGCGTGTCTGCCTTGTGCAAGACGTAATTTGAAACGCTGCCAAAGAAGATCTCTTTTAATGCCCCTCTTCCCCTTGCGCCGATTACTATGATATCAAACTTTTTGTCCTTTGCATACTTGACAACAGTGTATCCTGGATCCCCAAACGATATCTTTTTCTCAAATACAATTCCGTTCTGAGCGCAACGTTTTTTCGCAAATTCCATATTGCTATCTGCGTCCTTTAGTAGTTCTTTTTCTGGATACTGTATTTTGCGATATGTAGAAACTGGTACTCTTGGCAACACGTAGATTCCAATAATTGTTGCTTGGCACTGTCTTGCAAGATATATTGCATTATCAAGGCCTCTGATGGAGTTTTTTGAGCCGTCCAATGGAACTAGGATTCTCTTGATTCCAGACTTTAGCATGCACACATGCTCACTAAATTGTAATTAAACCATGTGCCGCATTATCATCATTGATATTCAGATGGGCAAATTTCATCCTTGTTTATGCTGAACAATTTAGAAAATAATTTTTAATATAGCTTAAAACCAGAATAAAACAATGTTGCCAAAAATTCTGACGTTCTCATTATTGTTAGTATTTGTATTTTCATTCCAATTTGCATATGCCCAGCATCATGGTGGTCAGCAAGCCCCACCTGTAAGCTTTGGAGACAAACAAGTTACAGTAAGTGCTGCGCTTGAACCTACCGATTATACTCCAGGTAAAGGTACTGCAAACCTGAAAATCAGATTCTTTGACAGTGGCACTAACACAAACATTGAGAGAGTAACATATAGAGTTGGAATCTATTACAACGATCAACTAGTTGCAAATCAGATGTTTTTTGACAAGGATGGTGAACTCGACTTGACGATCCAACCAGTGTCTGGTTGTGTAGAAAAGGAACTTTGGCGATGTACCAAATACGAGGGAGAAAAAGATCTAATTGTCCCAAACGCACTGACTTCATCCGGAAACAATCCGCCAATAATTACCGGACCGGTATTTGACAAAAGTGGAACATATGTGCTCAAAGTTGCCATTATTGGTGCAACAAACCCGAAAACCCAGACCGCGCAGGACATTAATTTTGAGACAAACATAAACATTGCACAGGAACAAAAATTCTCACTCAAAACAGCAAAGGGTGAAACCCCTGTCACGGTAAAGGCATTTCAAGACCCATTATCCAGCCTGCAATTTAACGAACCTACAAATTCATTATCGTTTACAATGCCGTTCCACTGGGAACATGCAGAACATGTGCAGCTTGTAAGAAACCAGATTGAAATTCCAAAAAGTTTTGCTCCATATCAAAGCGCGAATGGCTTTAAGGGAACTGTAAATGGAATCAGCCTCTTTCCAAAAGACGTCCAATTTGATCCGTATTCGAGCAAAGATACAAACATAATTCATTTCCTAGTTACTGGAGAGGAACTAAAAATAATCAGCGGCAAGCAAAACGTTGATCAGCACTCAATGCTTGTTGAAATAACCCCGGAATCCTCAAATGTGATAAAATCGTCCGATGTAAAATTCTCAAACGGATACAAGGCAACTGTGTCATACGATACACGATATAACGCAAGCAAAGACGTCTCGTTCACATTTGCTTTTTTTGATCCCTCAGGAAGCCTTGCAAAAGATATACGATATGCGTACAGCATAAAGGATGCATCTGGAAACGAGTTTGTAGTTAATGCTGGCGGAAACCCAGATCTGCTTGGGCTTGCCATCCCAAGCGGTGTAGATTCAAGGCTGATCACGATTCCCTCCAGTGGGACATACACTTTACAGCTAGTCCTGACGGGCAGTGGATTTCTTGACTTTGATCCGTTCGTTGCGGCAAACATGCAGTTTGATATAAGTGAAGCAAAGATGGGAAACACGCCTGCATCTGTGCCAACAGCACAAACTGCCATCCCAAGCTGGATCCGAAACAACGCCAAATGGTGGGCAGACGGCACCATTGGCGATTCTGACTTTGTCTCAGGAATTCAGTATCTTATAAAGCAGGAAATCCTAAAAATCCCCCCAACATCATCTGGCCCAACTTCCACCACAAATCAAATTCCCTCTTGGATCAAAAACAATGCCAAATGGTGGGCAGACGGCACAATATCAGACGATGATTTCATAAAAGGAATCCAATTCCTAGTCAGCAAAGGAATAGTCAGAGTTTAATTCCGAAATACAAAATTCGTCTGAGGAATAATCACTCTGATTTTAGATTGCTTTTTCCCCTTCTAATCCGGTCTTGATATCGACTGTACGTAATACGGGATGGACGAAAATCTTGCCTTGAGTTGCATTTTCTCGAATTAGCTTGATTGCCTGCTCTTCCATGCTTTCCGGAATGAGCACTTCTAATACGTATTTGTCACCAAACTGGGGAACAAAAACTTCGGTTCCCTTGGAGGCATGGATCTCTGGTGGAGGGTTCTTACCGCGCCCCCTTTTTTTTGAAACTGTCAATCCGCCCACATTGATCTGTTTTAGGGCTTCATTGATTGGCATTACCTCGTTTTTTGGAAGGATTATTTCTAATCTTATCAAGAATTTTTATGAGTCCGTTCATAGTAAAATATCTTTATTTGAATTCTATATCTGAAAACAAGCGATTATCATTTGATAGCCATGCCTAGTAATCTACCTCACAAATATATATTAAAAATAATCCGAAACGAATGTGCCAATCGACAGCGGTGACACAGCATGGATACTCATAGCTGGCAGTCTAGTGCTATTGATGATTCCAGCACTTGGCCTTTTTGAGGCAGGGCTGTTAAGGAAGAAAAACACTGTCTCAATTTTCATGCAAATATTCACCGGACTGGCGCTTTTGAGTGTCATGTGGTTTATCTTTGGATTTAGCTTGGTGTTTGGACCTGATACTGGAGGCATTACTGGTAATCTTGATTATGTTTTTCTAAAGAATGTTCCATTCAATGACTCATTACATTTTGCTCCAACCATCCCAGGCGTACTTTTTGCAAAGTTCCAGCTCATGTTTGCCGCAATCACGCCTCTTTTGCTCACTGGCGTAATTGCTGAGCGAATGAAGTTCAGTTCATTTCTATTGTTCATCTCAGCTTGGTCCGTTTTGATTTACTATCCATTGACACACTGGATTTGGGGTGGTGGATGGCTTGGCGCATTAGGAGTTTACGACTTTGCAGGAGGAATAGTGATCCATACGAGTGTAGGCATGGGTGCACTAGCAGCAGCCCTAGTACTTGGAAAAAGAAAGCACTATGGCCCGGCAATAATGGTGCCGCATAGCATCCCGATTGCAGTTTTGGGCTCATCACTACTCTGGCTTGGCTGGTTTGGATTCAACGCAGGAAGCGCACTTGCCTCAGGCGGAGTTGCGGGAAACACTGTAATTGTAACTCATATGGCGTCGTCAATTTCTGCGCTGATCTGGGTTGGCCTCTCATGGATGAGGACGGGAAAACCAAGTGTTGTAGCAGCTATAAATGGAGCAATTGCTGGACTTGCGGGAATCACGCCAGCGTCTGGCTATGTGAGCGTTGAGCATTCATTTGTCATAGGAATTGCAATAGGTCTTGCATCATACTGTGGAGTATTACTAATTAAAGACAGACTGAAAATTGATGACGCGCTAGATGTAAGCTCTGTACATGGAATTGCTGGCATCATAGGATCCTTGGCAATTGGAATCTTTGCTTCCACCGCAATAAACCCGCATGGACCTGATGGACTCTTGTTTGGAAATCCAATGCAGCTTCTGACCCAAGCAATTGGCGTTGCAGTTGCAGGCACATTGGGCTTTGGTGGAACATATATCATACTAAGGGTGCTCAAATTTTTGGTTGGAATACGAGTATCAAAAGAAGTGGAGGATATTGGGCTTGATATCGGTGAACATGCAGAACAGGCGTATGCTGAGGAAGAAGAATTCAAGCTGGACGAAGAAGAACTAAAGAAACTACACAAGCAATAAAATAGCTCGCCTTTCTCTAATCTGAAAATCTACGACTTGTTATTATAAAATAACCATCTATACTCTGTCATGGCAAAACCTGTCTTGTGCACAAACTTTAACCTAAATTCCCAAACGAGGACTGGCCTCTCAAAACACCTCACAGGTTTCATAACGGTGTGGTTTTCTTGAAGGCAATACTGGGAGGTTTTGGTACGCACAAATTGGCAAATACGCGTACAACTACCCTAGTTCTTGCGATCTTGATGTTTGCATATTTGCCAGCATCGGTTAGCGCAACTGGCACAAGCGATACACCGATTCAAAAAGTTCAACAATTTGATATCGCTCAATTAATGATGAAAAAATATCAGTTACATGTAGGGGAAAAAAATTTTGAAATACTGTACCGCCTGAGCACTCTTGAAACTATGGCTGAAGATAGTGGCGAGGATTATAATGCCAAAATCGTGTCCATGAGTATCAATTCTGAGAGATCGTCGTTAATAATCAATCTTGATAACATACTTCATTCTGATGTAATGTCTGTTCGATTCCCACAAGAGTTATTGTCTGCAGACAAGGAAAAATTCACACTTTTGGTAAACGGACAAGAAAAAAAATACGATTTTTCTGTATCTGGCAAATACACGAATCTGATCTTTATAGTTACAAAACAAACAACTGAAGTAGAAATTGTGGGAACAAAGGTTATACCTGAATTCACTGGTGGCCTGCTCGTTTTAATTGCTACAACAAGCTTACTTTTTGTAAGGAATTGTTTTGGCAATAAATTACGAATTCCACTCTAGGCATACTCTTGCATCTTTTCTGACAGTAAAGCCAGGCAAATATCCCAAGGGCTAATCGCTTGATCCCTAAACACCGCATACGGGTGCATCATCCCAAACATGATGCTGGAAAGCTCGTTTATGTTCAAATCTTTTGTAATTATCTTGGCATATTCCAAACCAAAATCAATTACTGGCAAGTCAAGAAAATTGTTTGTGTTTTTTAGATAATTAAAGTCTGTTGCGATTTTTTCAATAATTATGCGATCACTTATGAATTGATTTGAGTTTTCCAAAAGTAATTTCCGGGTTTGATGCTTTAACATCATATTTACCACATCGCTCACAGTTGCTCCAATCTTGAATGTTAGGGCTTTTTTCTTTGGCATTTCCGATATTGTCATTTCAGTCATGGAGCTTTTTCCAACCTCAAGCAACTTGCGGGCAGATATTGCAGAATAACCGCCAATCAAATTTGGTATTATGGAAAAGGCACGCCCTGTTACTTTCCATTCCTCAATGACATCCTTGAGTTTTGTTGTTCCTGTGACCCTAGTTATTTTAGATGACATTACACTTTCCACCTTGCTTTCGAAAAGATTTGCTGTGGGATTTGACAAAACCCGCTCAATAATATCCCTGCCCCCAACGATTCCAAGTGGTTTATTGTCCCCATTTGTGACAATAAGGGAATCCGTCATGGATTCCAAATATGGTATGAGTAGCCCGATGGCTTCCTGAACGTTGCTGTCTTTTTGCACGCTCACGCACGGAGTATTAGTCAAAGATAGCGGCAAAAGATCTCTGAGCGCAAATTCGGAAATTTTCATCTAACTCATTGCTAGAATCATGCGTTTTAATTCATTTTTTGATTATCAATTCTGATAAACAATGAATTTTCAGGAATGATTGGCATATAAAAGATCGGCAAAAACCAAGACTGTTTGAGCCAGATTAACTACAGCTTTGCAAGCAGACCTTTTGTAATCACAGCAGTTATCCTGTTGTTTGTGGGTTCGTCGCTTGGCTCAATTTGGATGATGAAAATTTTTGGCATACACATTCCAAATGACACGCCGATCATACTGCAATTACACAAATTCATCCAACTCGATGGATTTCTTACCCTGATCATTATGGGAATTGGCTACATGATTGTCCCAAGATTTAGAAACGTATCTCTGCCGTTTCCAAGTATTTCCAAGATCTCGTATCTGCTTATCGTCTCGTCAATGGCGCTAAAGTTTTTTTCACAAGTGGCTTCACACGATGACGCGTCTTTTATTGGCTCTATCTTGCGTCTTTCTGGAATAGCCATTTTTGTTGGAATAACCATGTGGACAATGAGAATCAGGCCCAAACTATTGCAAAAAGCAGACTATTTTATGGCGTCATCCATGATGATGCTGCTCTTCACAACTGTCGTACAGGTGTCAGGGCTGTCAAGCTTCAACACGTTAACTCAGATCCAGTTACTGCTGCTTTTCCCGATTGCAATGATTTTGGGAATCGAATACAAGACAATGCCGTCATTTCTTGCCTTCATAAGACCAAAAAGAAGGATCGACGATCTATCAATATGCCTAATTTTGGCAAGTATGGCGATGGGCTCAGTTTCAGTTTTTTATGACAGCCAGGTGATTTCAGTTTCGTTTAACCTTCTTTTCCTGTCGGCAATAACTGCATTTTCCATATCCCTCTACATTTATGGAGGATTTGATGATAAAGAAATACGCAGCCTCATAAAAGGAGAAAAGCTCGTCCGTTACAATTTTACAATACTTCACACCAGACTGGCGTTTTCTTTTCTTCATGTGGCCGTTGTGATGGCTGTTTTTTTTAGTTTCTTTCCCAGTTTTGCCTTATATGACTTGGCTATTCATTTTACCGCAATCGGGTTTATTGGAATAACAATCATGCTGTATCTGCCGATCCTGCTCCCTCCAATTACTGGAAAATCAATCCAATTTGTACAATTTAACAAAATACCGCTGGCCCTCTTGGTCGGAGGGCTTACAGCCAGAGCGGCAGGAGATTTTGTCATCCAGATAATTCCATCTCAACTAAGCTATATCTTTGGGTTTTCTGGATGGCTGATAGTGGCAGCGATGCTGTATTTTGTTATAATGATTCACAAATCGATGGGGGATTCTGTATCTGAGGACATCTCATTCAATGCGAAAAGGCCAAGAAAATTGTAATTCTAGCTTGCGCATGATCTCTTGGAACTATGATGTAATTAATTTGTATATTAACAGACAACTGAATCTCAAAGATGAAATTTGCATCACATAATCAAATATGGCCTGGCTTGACTGTACGCATGCTAAGGGCTACAGATCTTACAGTTGGGAACTATATGACTGCGTTTCCGATTTCAGTGTTACCCGAAATTTCTCTGTTTGAGACTGTAAGTTTTATGGCAAGGCGCGGAATAGGCAACATTGTTGTAACTCATGATGACGGAACGCCTACCGGAATTTTAACAGAAAGAGAAGTTTTAAGCCAACTGGCATTCCACAAAACTCTTCCAAACATACCTATTCAGGACATTAAGCTTCAAAGTTTTGAAAAAATAACTCCAGACACTACAATTTACGAAGCTGCTAAAGTAATGCTTTCCAAAAAAACAAGACTGCTCGTCTTTTCTGAATACGACAAACCTGTCGGAATAATCACTTCATCTGATCTTCTTAGGGCCTTTAGAAAAACGAATTATTCCCCATCAATAGGCTCCGTGACAAGCAGAAAAATATACCAATGTGCGCACAACGACAAAATCCTGGATGCAGTTGAACTAATGCACAAAAAAAGAATCGGTAGCGTATTAATTGAGACTGCCGAAGAAGGCTTTGGAATCTTTACGGAAAGAGACCTGATCTTTAAGGTACTCAACAACAAAGTCCTGCTTGGTGAAAAATTAAAGCTCTATTCTTCGTTCCCTCTGATTACTGTAGAGGACGGCCTGCATGCAGACAAGGCAGCAAGCATCATGGCATCAAAAAACATCAAAAGACTAGCTTTGACAAAGAATGACGATATAACAGGAATCGTAACCGCAAGAGACCTAGTAGATGCGTATAGGCAATATGTTTCGGATCTGCTCACAAAAGAATAACTCTTGAAAGCTAAATTTCAAAATACCGGCGTTACGATAAATTCGACCTCACGGCTTAATCCCAATTTTTAAGTATGATGCGTAAAATCATCTGTTAAATTGAAAGTTGGAATTCTTGCAGTGTTTCTGTTAACAGCTGGCATATGCCCGGCATTTGCTGATTATGTGGAGCCAACTGCACAAGAACAACAATTGTACAATAAGTTACTTGCAAATTTTACTAAACTGGATGTCCAAAAAATGGATGTAAGCAAAGTCCTGGAATCGTTTTCGGCACCAATAACAATATCATTTCCATGCAATGTCAATGATCTTAACAGCTATGTTACTGCCGTTATCATAACAAAGCTCGCAAAATTTGATAATAGTCTGACACATCACGAAGGAACGACCACAGGTGGGATCTATACATGGAAGTGCAGCATTACATCATCTGGTGGCAAGATAACAATCAATTGTGAAAACGAACTAATGCTAAACTCTGACGCTATACTGGCAGATGTGGAGCGAAATCCGAAAATAAAACAAGTTGAGGATCTAGTCATTTTGTATCACGAACTGCTTCATGGACAGCTCATGATTAATGCGATGAGCTCCTCCGATGAATGGCACAATAGTGCATGCAACAAAACACCGCAGGGTGACCTTGATTACTCGTATACTGACGCAAACCACGAGGTAATTACCCCACTTCAGACCGAGTTTGCTGCACAACTCATCAAAAGCGCAGGGGGAGAGATGAAAGTTGAGGAAGTTGCTCCAGAAGAGACCACCTCGGGCGCATTTACAAAAAAACTCGGCAGTCTGTATGACTATCCAAATTATGTAAAAAACGGCGTAAATGTTTCTGCGAGGGCATATAATGTTGTGAATATGCAAATCACTTCGCAAAAAACTGACATTATGCTTTCTGGCACTTTGTCAAATACAACGCAATCCGGAATTATCTGGCTGTATATCTTTGAAAATACCGATGAAAAGTCACAGACTAAAATACAAACTATCAATGAAACTCCAAAAATAAGCTCAATAGAAATCCCATCCTGGATAAAAAACAACGCCAAGTGGTGGTCAGAGGGAACAATATCGGATGATGATTTCATAAAAGGGGTCAAATTCCTGATGGAAAACGGCATAATCCTAATCCCAGAAACTATACCAGAACAGTCCGGACCTAAGGAAATCCCCTCTTGGATAAAAAACAACGCAAAATGGTGGTCGCAAGGAGCGATCGCCGACTCTGACTTTGTTTCCGGCATTCAATATTTGGTAAGAAATGGAGTAATACAGATTGAACCTACTGAGAACGTAGAATCAACTTCTGTCGTACAACAAAATTCTACAAGCAGTGCAGTTCAAGTAGGCAGTGGAGCCATTCAGCTAAATAACTTTAGATTTGAAAAGTTGCCGTACAAGAAGATTTACGTAGAGATTTCAGGATTGGTGGACGATTCAAGAATCGGCACAAATGTGATCCTGACAGTAACAAAACCTGATCATACCTCGTTTGATCTAAGGGGAATAATCACAAAACACGGCGATTTTTTAGTGCCGCTTATACTTGATTCAGATTCGCTGACTGGACAGTATGTTGTTACTGCCAAATACAATAATTTGGAAATCGGAGTAACCACTTTTACCATAGAATAATCACCTGATTCCGGACCGCGTACTGGGTTCAAATTTTATGGACGTACCTATGGACAGCTGTGGAACCGCAGATATGTTAGTTTTAGTCGTATACTTCGACCATTTTTGTTCCGGTCTTTACCAGAATAACTCCAAGGAACGTGGTTATTGCTACAACCATTCCAACTATGGGGAACAGCATTTCGCTAATCACGTTTAGATCCTTTCCTGTCTTTAGCACAATAAACGAAAATTCTCCTAATTGCGCCATACTCATTCCCATTGCAACCGCATACTGTTTTGATGGGGTGAATAATCTCACTCCTACGTACACTGAAAATATTTTTCCAAATATTACCGCCGCCGTAATCACAACAACTGGAATCCAAAACGTTCCAATTTGGGTGAGGTTCATCAGTGCACCGATAGTGACAAAAAATATTGCAGTAAAGATCTCTTTTGTCGGCGTAATCAGAAGGGAAATGTCCTCTGAGAACCTTGATCCTGCAATTATTACCCCTGCCAGAAATGCCCCAGTAGCTGCCGAAAACCCAAGATTGTATGTTAAAAATGACAGTCCAAAAGCAAGACCTAAGGCAAAAGTAATTGTAATCTCGTATCTTTCTAGTCTTGCGATCAGATCAAATATTTTTGGAACAATGAATATGCCAAGCGTTAGGGTTGCGCCAAAAAACATGCCGATTTTTGCTATTGTCCACATTATCACTGGAAACTCAACAGAGCCAGTCATTACCATAGAATGCATGGTGCTTAACATGATAATTGCAATTATGTCCTCAATTACCAATATTCCTGTAAGTAAAAGTGCAGACGTCGTTTCCATTCTGCCCATGTCCTCTAATACTTTGACAATTATTGCAGTAGAGCTGATTGATAATGCCGCTGCCAAAAACATTGAATCATAAAAGCTCCACCCAAATACGGCACCTATTGCAAATCCAATTCCAAGCATTGCTAAGACTTCGATTACTGCAACAGCGATTCCTATTTTTCCGACCCCCTTGAGATGTGATAATGGAAATGACAATCCAACGCCAAACAATAGCAAGACAATTGCAATGTCTGAAAAATTATTCAGCATGTCTATGTTTTTGATGAGGCTGAACGGTCCAAACGGGCCTATCAGAATTCCCGCCACCAAAAATCCCAAAATTAGAGGTTGCCTGAGGATATAGGCAAGCGCGCCTACTGCCGCACAGGTAATCAAAAGATAAGCTAAATCCCCCAACAGCTCAATTCCTATGTTCAAATTTGGTACCAAAAAATGAGTTTTATGATTAGGTTATCTTGCTCATTGTCAAGATTACTTTGCTATTGGATGTCAATATCCTAACATAACTCTGTCTACAATGAACTTTCCTAACGCTCACATTGGAAAGATACGGCGTCAGGTTATCTGTTAGGTAGCTATCGAAAGCCAGAATCGACCATTAGTGCAATGAACAGCACCGAAAGATATGGACTGGAAAACTTGAAGAGCATCCACGATGCCTTCTCAGACGGTTTTACAATGACCCAAAACGACAAGAGTAACATAAGTACGCCAGACGCAATTGCTGTGTACAGGTAAATCTCTTTCATGACTGGCTGTCCTGACTCTGTATGCAAAAAAAACGGAACTACGCTAAACAAAACCATTACCAATGTGCTGATGGCAATCACCCTAGCTGATGTCTTTTCAGACTGTACTGCAGTCAACATTGGGACATTTACCTTGTTGTAATCGTCCTTGAAATGCAAAGTCAAGGCCCAAATGTGCATTGGAATCCAAATGAATACCAATCCTGCCATGACTAGTCCCAAGTCCCAAATTCCAGTCAGTGTTACAGCCGCATATCCAATCATTGCAGGAGAACCACCGCAAAATCCACCAAGTATGATGTTGGTCCTGCTTCTTCTTTTCAGTGCATGAGAATATACCAAAACATTATTTCCTAAACCAAACGCCATGAAAATTCCAGCCCAGATGCCATTCCAAAATCCAACCGTATATGACAGTGCAAATGCGCACACTAGAGAAATTCCGGCTAGGACAAGCCCAAAGTCACGGGCCTTCTCGGGGGGAGAAATTCTTCCGCTTGGAATGGGACGGTTTTTTGTCCTCTCCATTATTGCGTCAATGTCCCTATCGTGATAATTAGTCAAAGTATTTGCAGCGGCAGAGCCTGCAGCCACTCCAAATATCATTAAACCCCATGTGGCAGGCGATATTGGAATGTGGTACAAGTTTGATGCGGTAAGCGCTGCCCCAAACGCAGTAAACACTAGCAAATACCAGATCTTTGGCTTTGTAAGCTCATAATACGTCTTGATCCTTGAGTTGGTCTGAGCTTTTTGCATATTTGCTTCCTCAACGAACTAAAATCTCATCGAAAATTAAATGTAACATAGCCTATGCTTCGTGGTTATAAGGCATATTCTTGGTCCTGCGCTTCATTTCGATAAAGCTTTCAGAGGCTAAAACCCCCTGTATGCTACCAAGCCCTTCTGATATCAGTTTGTGCATTTCAGCCAGATTCATGGCATACATTGTCACAATTATGTCAAATCTGCCTGTGACTTCGGAAATTTCCCTCACTCCCTTGATCTTGAATAACTCATCAATTATGGTATCTCGGTATTTTGAGTCCATGTTAATCCCAGTCATGGCCTTGACCGCATACCCAAGCTCCTTATCGTTTACAACAATTGTAAATCGCTCAATCAGGTTTCTTTTTGTAAGGCGCTTTATTCTGCTGTATACAACAGATGGGTTCACCTTAATTTTTTCCGACAGCTTTGGAATTGAAATTGACGCATCTTCGCTTAGCTCCGATAAAATAGTAAGATCCAGTTCATCAACTTTTGCCGTTTAAAACACCTGACTTGGTGAAATCTTTTCTGTTTAATAACGTTATGATCAAAAAATTTGAAAAAATTCTGTTTAAAGCTTGCCTTTTTTGTACAACATCTCTGCAAGCAGTACTGCGCCTTTTGCAGAGCCCATCTTTTTGTTATGTGAAAACAACACATACTTGACTCCGTTCTCAAATATCTGGTCCTCTTCTAATCTTCCCATCGATGTCGTCATGCCACCGTCAAGCTCCCTATCAATCCTAGGCTGTGGCCTTGTTGGGTCTTGGTGTACAACTAGGTAGTCTTTTGGTGCGGATGGAAGTCCTATGACGCTAACATGATCGGAGAATTCGTGAATCTTATTTGTGACATCGTCCAGCTTTGAAGGTCTTGACGTCTCTACGAATACTGATTCCGTGTGACCGTCAATTACTGGCACCCTTGTACACGTGCAGCTTACCTTGATGTCTGCCGGTATTATCTTTCCGTCCTTGAGCTTGCCCAAAATCTTTGCCGTCTCTACTCTCACTTTTCCTTCCTCCTTTGGAATGTACGGGATTAGATTGTCGGTAACGTCTAGTGCGGAAACACCAGGTGACCTTCCTGCGCCGGATATTGCCTGCATTGATGTCATAAAGACCCGCTTTGCCCCAAAGTTATCGTATAACGGCTTCATTGTTATGGCAAGGCCTGTGGTTGTACAGTTTGGAAGTGGCAAGACATAACCCTTCCAGTTGCGGTTCTTTTTCTGGGTTTCAATTAATTCTACCTGCTCATCGTTAATTCCAGGAATCAATATTGGAACATCTTCATCGTATCTGAATGCAGAAGACGTGCTTACAACTGGAAGTTCTTTTGCGAACTTGGTTTCGATTTCCCTTGCCGCGTCACTTTCAACTGCAGAAAACACCAAATCAAGCTCGCCTGTTTTTATGTCGTCAATTGCTACTACCATCATTTCTCGCACATACTGAGGGACATCGCCGCCTACTTGCCATTTCACTATGCCGGAATTTGGATCCCTTATTGCCTCAATGTATTTTTTGCCAGCAGATCTCTCGGATGCCGCAAGCTGCGTTACCTCAAACCATGGGTGATCCTTTAGCGAAACTATGAATTCTTGGCCAACTGCGCCGGTTGCACCTAAAATTGCTACTCTTTTCTTCACAAGAAAATTTTTGACGCGATCAATTAATAATTCTTTAGTGGTTAAAACCGTAACAACTAAACCCGTGAGTACGTGTTTGTGTGTGTGAAGTTTGCCAAAAACATAGCAGGGCATGTTTCGGTTCCTCATGGGGGGCCGTATTCAATTAGGAGCCAAAACCGCCCGCTCGTGGATTTTAGCTCAAACGTAAACCCATTGGGGTTTCCCTCATCAGTCAAAAAATTGCTGAAAACCTGCCTTCAAAAAATCCCCGTATATCCTGATCATAATTCAACAAAACTCAGAGAGCGCCTCTCAAAACATGCCAAAACCTCAGTCGATAATTTGGTAGTAGGAAACGGCGCAGTCGAGATAATCTATAATTTCTGTCAGGCCGTAATTGCCAAAGACACTCCCGTCCTGATTCCAATTCCAACCTTTGGCGAATACGAGGCAGCAGTGAATATTCGTGGAGGAAAAGTTGAGTTTTTTAAAACAATGAATCTGAACAACGACATTTCAGATTTTATTAAAAAAATTCCAAAAAACGGTTGCGTTTTCATTTGTAACCCGAACAACCCAACTGGCGCCCTCATACCAAAGAATACTATGCTAAAGATCTTGCATGCTGCAAAAAGTCGCTCCACCATACTCTTTGTTGATGAATGCTTTATGGAACTAACACAGAGCCCAAAAGAGTCCTTAACTGATCACGTCTGTGTGGGAAACCTCTTCATCTTGCAATCACTAACAAAATCATTTGGACTTGCGGGACTGCGGGTGGGATATGGAATCGGAGACAAGAAGATGATATCAATACTACACAACATCAAGATCCCCTGGAGCGTTGGCGGATTATCGCAGGAAGCTGCAATTCTTGCATTATCCGACAGGGACTTTCTTCCAAAGACAAGAAAGATGCTAAAAAAAGAACACGACTTTCTAACACGTTCAATTTCAAAGCTAGATGGCTTTTCCTGTCTTGACAGCTCTACTAATTTTATTTTGATTAGGACAGAAACAAAATCAAAAATAATCCAGAAGAAACTCCTGAAAAAAAACATTCTGGTTCGCGACTGCAGCACATTTGGCGGATT
>DATIGB010000201.1:0-2973 GCA_035454985.1 Candidatus Nitrosotenuis sp. | reverse complement strand
GATTAAGTTGAGCCGTCTCATCATTTACGAGCTTGGCTTTTCTGCCTTGAGCAGGGAATAAACCAAGACTGCGGCACATGTGCCAAGCGCAGATACAAACACGGCAACCACGGGATCCAACTAGCTGCCCCCCAGATTCAGAAATTCCGAATAGACATCAGGATACTGTTTTACCAGCTCCAGATTCAGGTTTAGGACATTGGCGTACGGAGGTGCAAGCACAAGCCAGTTTTCTTCCTTATTTTGCGACACATCGAGTTCCACCATTGTTCTTAGGTGGTTCACTGGGATTCCTGTTGCATCGCTGATTCCCTGTATCTGCGACATTGCCGAGTCTTTTGTGATATGCGGATCAAGACCAGACGCAGATTCAGATGCTGGACGCGAATGAAAGAACTTTGGCGACTCAAACTCCTGCGCTATCAGCCTAGAGCCGACGGTTTTTCCGTCAATGACGACGAGGCTTCCATTTGACTGTTCGGGCAAAACAGACTGGCCAACAACTAGGACGGCCAATGGGTATGCTATGCCAGTCACCAGAATCATTATGACTATTGTTCTTATTGCAGGTGAGAGTATTCTTGCTCGTTCCATATTTTTACCTCATAAACAGCGACAGGATTGTGTCGATTGCCTTAATTCCAGCAAACGGCAGAACCATTCCACCGATACCGTAGATCAGCATGTTTTTGATGAATGTGTTCTGAGGCGCTTCTGCCTTGAACTTGATGCCCTTTAGTGAAAGGGGAATCAGTGCCGGAATTATTATTGCGTTGAATATCAGAGTAGACAGTACGGCAGTCTCCGGCGAATGGAGCTGCATTATGTTTAGCGCTTCAAGCTTTGGCGTGCCTTTGAACATTGCCGGAAGAATCGCAAAATACTTGGATACGACGTTTGCGATGCTAAACGTAGTGATTGCTCCGCGCGTCATCAGCAGCTGCTTTCCGAGCTTTACCACCTTGAGAATCTTTGACGGATCAGAGTCCAGGTCAATCATGTTTGCCGCCTCTCTTGCAGCCGCAGTTCCTCGGTTCATTGCAAGGCCGACGTCTGCCTTTGCTAGCGCAGGCGCATCGTTTGTTCCGTCCCCCACCAGTCCCACGACGTGCCCCTTGCCCTGCTCCAGTACAACGTAGTTCAGCTTGTCAGTCGGCTTTGCCTCGGCCACCACCTGATCAACGTTTGCTTCCTTTGCAATCACCTGTGCCGTAACCTGGCTGTCCCCTGTGATCATTATCGTCGTTATTCCAGTTGAGCGAATCTCGTCAATCTTTTCCCTAATGTTTTCCTTCAAGGTGTCTTTGAGCGAGACAAGGCCAATCACGTCGTCATTTATTGATACGGCAAGCGGTGTGCCGCCGTTTTTTGATATTTCTTGGGCTTTCCATCTAAGTTCGCCCTCGTTTACCGACCTCGCAATTTTCAAAATGGCGTCAATTGAGCCCTTGAGTATCTTTACTTCGGTATCAGACTCTACAAGACTGCACAGTTTTTCGGAAACCCTTGTTTTTGTTTTTGGATCTTGCGGTCGAACAAACTTCTTGCCTCGAACAAATTCAATCCCGCTGAACTTTGTTTCTGAGCTAAACTGAATCGGCCTTGCGGTAAGAATTTGATCAGTCAGCGGCAGCTCGATTTGCTTTTCTTCTGCGAGCTCAACAATAGACTTTGCCTCAAAAGTGGAATCATTTGTAGATGCAGCATATGCAGCCTGGGCGACGTCGTGTTCGGTGTAGGATTCCATCGGAATGAACTCAATTGCGCGTCTTGCGCCTTCTGTGATTGTTCCAGTCTTGTCCAAGATCAAAACATCGCAGTCTCCTGCAGCCTCAATTCCTTTTCCTGACTTGACAATGATGTTGTCTCGTGCAAGGCGATTGATTCCAGATATTCCTATTGCCGGCAGCAATCCCCCAATCGTGGTAGGCATCAGTGCCACAAGCAATGCCACAAGCAGTGCTATGTCAACTACATAGCCAAGGTAGCTTGCAAAGAAAAACAACGTGCCTACGGCGGTAATGAAAATCAGCGACAAGCCTGCAAGAAGAATGGTCGGGGCGATTTCGTTTTGCGTCTTTGGTCGCGTGGCATTCTGAATCATGCCGACCATTTGATCCAAAAAGCTCTTTCCTGCCTCCGCAGTGATTTCGACAATGATGCTGTCGTTAGCTACTTTTGTGCCGCCAATGACGGAGTCGTCCCTTTCCTTGAATGTCGGGTTTGATTCGCCTGTCATCATCGATTCGTCGATGAATGCCTTGCCGTCCACAACAATCCCGTCCCTTGGGATTATCTCTCCGGCATAGACTCTCACCCTGTCGCCTACCCTTAGTGTGTGAGAGGAGACTGAGACCTCCTTGTCATCTTCAATCTTTTTTGCCAGCACCTCTTTTTCGAGGCTCTTAAGAGAGTCCACCTTTGCTCGAGCCTGAGCCTCGGACAGCGCCTCGGAAAACGTGGCAAACCAGACAGTGAGGATTAGAATTGCGGCAACCCCAAGATAAGTCTGCGGGCTCTGGTTCACAAATTCGGAAACGCCAAAGAACGGCGTAATTCCCAGGACTAGAAAGAATCCGACCTCTACTGCAAACATGACTGGATTTTGTTTTGCAAGATAGACTGGGCTGAGTTTTAGAACCGAGTCCTTGAGAATTGCCGAATTGAGATATCTGTGACTTTTCATGACATCACCCTAAATCAGAAACGGCCCCATGACTATGAACGGGAAGAATGTCAGGGCGGCAAGAAGAAACGTCATCACAATCAGCACGCTGGTAAATATCGGTCCCTGGGTTTTGATTGGCTCGATTACCTCCTTTCTGTCTTTTACTGTAAAAGAGCCCGCAAGTGCAAGCATCAGTCCGATAGGTGCATACCTGCCCACAAACATCACCAACCCAGTAGAGATGTTCCAAAATGGCGTGTCTGCAGACTTGCCAAAATAGTCAGAGCCGTTATTTGCAGATGCAG
>DATIGB010000200.1:0-3120 GCA_035454985.1 Candidatus Nitrosotenuis sp. | reverse complement strand
GAACCCTATGACTCTGCAGCCGTTTAGCTTGGCAAACTCTACTGCCAGGTGCCCCACTCCTCCTACGCCGAAGATTCCAGTCTTTTTTCCCTTTTCTGGCTCACTTGCGATTACTGCCTTGTACGCCGTCACCCCTGCACAGAACAACGGCGCAGCATATGCTGACTCCATGGAATCTGGGATTGCAGTTGCAAAGTCTTCTGTTATGGTAATGTATTCTGCGTATCCGCCAAGCAGCGACTCTCCTGTGACCTCAGCAGAGTCGCACAGCTGCTCCTTTCCCATTCTGCAGTAATCGCACTCTCTGCACGAGCCGTAAAGCGGGGATATTCCGGCCCTCTGGCCGACTCTGAACTTTGATACCATGCTTCCAGTTTCTATTACGGTGCCGACAATCTCGTGCCCTGGAACCGTTGGCAGTGCTGGCGGTATTCCGTATTTTTTCCAGTCCCCCTCTATTCCGTGCAACTGGGATCGACATACCCCGCACGCATCTATTTTCATTAGAATTTCGTTTGGCCTTTTGATCTGGTGCCTTTCAATGTATCTCAGCTTGAGAGGGCTTGTCTCGATTGGCGCAAGACTCTCAAGTAGCATTGCACGCATATCAGGCATTACATCTGGTGCTGGAGGCATGATATTTGTATATTTTCGGTGAAACCTGTGCCGTTGTGTGTGCCGATTTTTTTGTGCAGCGCAGGCCTCATTTCGATAAAAATTAATCCTGTGGCATGACACTGCTTTTGTGTCTCACATAACAGATGACGATCGCAGACGCGTCGAACTCCTAGAGGTAGTCGCAAAAAAAGGACTCAAGGTGCTGGATCTTGACGACCTAAAGCAGCTGCTTTTGTTAGTTGAGACAAAGGACTATGCGCACAGTAAAAAGGCTCAAAAGTCCAAAGTAACGCTGATTGCAAAAATAAACGCCGCAATCTATGATATCGAAGAGCGAAGAAAATTCAATTAAACACAAATACTCTGATCAGCTCACAACACCTGTGACGGAAAACCACCTGATTCATGAGACAAGCCCATATCTCTTGCAGCACGCCCATAACCCAGTTGACTGGTATTCGTGGGGAGAGGCTGCGCTAAAAAAAGCATCTGATGAGAACAAGCCGATTTTTCTTAGCGTTGGGTACAGCTCATGCCACTGGTGCCACGTCATGGAGCACGAGTCATTTGAAAACGAAGACATTGCAAAAATAATGAATGAGAATTTTGTCAGCATCAAAGTAGACAGAGAAGAAAGACCCGACCTTGACGATATCTATCAAAAAGTCTGCCAGATGACTACTGGGCAGGGGGGGTGGCCTCTCAGTGTTTTTCTTACGCCTGATCAAAAACCGTTCTATGTGGGCACGTACTTTCCTGCCATGGACAGCTATGGCAGGCCTGGCTTTGGAAGCCTCCTGAGGCAGCTGGCGCAGGCCTGGAAGGAAAAGCCAGGAGATGTAAAAAAGGCCGCGGAAAATTTCATGGAAACGCTCCAAAAGACAGAAAAGGTGACCACCCCATCAAAGCTCGAAAAATCGCTTCTGGATGAGGCGGCAATGAACCTGATGCAGATAGCAGACAACACGTATGGCGGGTTTGGGGGCGCACCGAAATTTCCAAACGCCGCAAACCTGTCGTTCATACTGCGGTATTCCAAGATCTCCAAGATTTCAAAATTCTCCGAGTTTGTATTCAAGACGCTGAACAAAATGGCAAGGGGCGGAATCTTTGATCAGATTGGGGGCGGGTTTCATAGGTATTCGACAGACGCAAGGTGGCTTGTGCCGCACTTTGAAAAAATGCTTTACGACAACGCGCTGCTGCCAATAGTGTACTCTGAGGCATACCAAATCACAAAGGACCCGTTGTATCTTGAGGTGATCCAAAAGACGCTGGACTTTGTCTTGCGCGAGATGACGTCTGCAGAGGGCGGGTTTTACTCTGCACTTGACGCAGACTCTGAAGGCGAGGAAGGCAAATACTATGTCTGGAAGAAAAAGGAAGTTCAGGAGATACTTGGAAACGACACAGACGTATTCTGCCTGTACTACGATGTGACAGATGGTGGAAACTTTGAGGGCCACTCCATACTTAACAACAACATTGGCGCATCCACAGTTGCGTTTCATTTTGGCATCACTGAGGACAAAGTCAGGCAAATACTCTCTGACTCGACTGGAAAGCTGCTAGAGTCTCGCTCACACAGAATTCGTCCGGGCCTTGATGACAAGGTACTGACATCGTGGAACGCACTTGCAATTTCTGCGTTTGCAAGGGGTTACCGGGTATCTGATAATGCGTCATATCTGGAGGCTGCAGAAAAGTGCATTGCGTTTATAGAAAAAAACCTGATCTCTGATGGCCGCCTTTTGCGCACATACAAAAATGAGCAGGCAAAGCTGAGGGGCTACCTTGAGGACTATTCTTATCTCATAAGCGCACTGCTTGATGTCTTTGAGGCAAACCCAAAGGCCAAATACTTGGATCTTGCGGCGAGGCTAGCAAGCTATCTGGTTGATCACTTTTGGGATGCGCAGAACAACAGCTTTTACTTTACTGCAGACGACCATGAAAAGCTAATCATTCGCCCAAAAAACAACTACGACCTATCCATGCCTTCTGGAAACTCGGTTGCGGCAAACTCGCTTCTCAGGCTTTATCATCTGACACAGGAAAAAAAATTCCTTGACATCTCGCTAAAAACAATGGAGTCGTTTTCCATAATGGCTGCAGAAAACCCGTTTGGGTTTGGCTATCTGTTGAACTCTATCTATCTTTATCTGCAAAACCCAACCGAAATCACGGTTCTGAACACCAAAAACAAAGCACTGCTGAACCTGCTGACCAAAAGGTTTCTGCCTGAGGCAATCCTAGTTACACTGTCTGATCCTGATCAGCTGCAAAGCCTGACAAAGTATCCGTTCTTTGCAGGCAAGGAGTTCAATTCGGAAAAGACAGTCGTGTATGTATGCAAAAACTTTGCATGTTCTTTGCCGCTTGAAAGCCAGTCCGAAATAGAAAATCTACTTTGATCTGAACATGTTTACTTCTAGAATTTCGCCGACCTGGGGCCTTCCCATTCGCTCATATCTTATACGCGGAACTGTGATTGATATTGTG
>DATIGB010000199.1:0-7100 GCA_035454985.1 Candidatus Nitrosotenuis sp. | reverse complement strand
CAGCATCTGAATCAACTGACTTTAAAATCAATTTTGCGATGGTGGATTTGCCAGATCCTGACTCCCCAGCCAGGACAAAGATTTCCCCTCGTTTTACAGAAAATGAAACCCCGTCTACTGCCTTTACAAGTGAGGACTGTTTTCCCAGCCAGTTTGTCTTGACAAAGTGTTTCCGCAGGTCTTCTACAACTAGGACTTTATCCATTGTATGTGAAATGTACAATATGATATATCAAGAGTATCTTAGTACGCGCGTGCAAATAGCGCGCCCGTGATGCTCTTTTCTCCACAATACACGCACTTCCCTGTGGTGTCCTCGCTTCCAAACGGGATTACGCGAATGTCTGCCATGGTCTCTTCTTTGATCTTTTCCTCACAGCTTGCCTTTCCACACCAATGCGCATTGACAAGTGATCCGTTTTCAACCCCTGCCTTGAACTGACTGTAATCTGCAACACTTGCGGTTCGCTCTGTTAGAATTTTCTTTGCCGCCAAAAACATCTCGTCCTGAACCTGCTGCAGTATGGACTCGATGTCTGATTCTATTCTGTCAAGCGGCAGGTCTGATTTCTGCCTGTTGTGGCGTCTGGCTACTGTGACTTTGCTTTTGTCCAGGTCTTTTGGCCCTATCTCTATTCGCAGCGGCACTCCCTTTAATTCCCAGTCATTGAACTTGAAGCCAGGCGTAAGCTCATCCCGTCTGTCTACGTGGATGCGCAGTCCCTTGTTCTGCAGTGTTTTTTCGACTTCGTCTGCTTTTTGCCTGACTCTGTCTGCGTCTTTGTCTGAATAATAAATTGGAACTATCACTATTTGAATCGGCGCAACTCTGGGTGGTAACACCAGACCCTTGTCGTCCCCATGAACCATTATCATGGCACCAATCAGCCTCCAGGACACGCCCCATGATGTCTGCCATGCAAATGTTTCTATGTTGTTTTTGTCCAGGAACTTGACATCAAAGGGCTTTGAAAAGTTCTGACCTAGAAAATGTGACGTTCCCATCTGCAGTGCCTTTCCGTCCGGCATCATTGACTCCATTGTCGTAGTGTATACTGCCCCGACAAACTTTTCCTTCTCGCTTTTCTTGCCTGTTATTACTGGAATTGCAAGCGCCTCCTCGACTGTATTTTTGTAAATTTCCAGAATGTCTGTGACTTCTTTTTCTGCCTCTTCCTTTGTTGCGTGCACTGTGTGCCCCTCCTGCCACAAAAATTCAGACGTCCTAAGAAACGGCTTTGTCGCCTTGATCTCAGCGCGTAACGCGGTGTTCCAAAAATTAATTTTCAGAGGCAAGTCCCTCCAGCTGTGAATCCACTTGGAGTAAAGCGAATATGCCAATGTCTCAGATGTGGGACGCAGGGCCAATCTGTCCCCGATTTCGGCCTCTCCGGAATGCGTTACCCAGAAAACCTCCGGGTTGAAGCCTGCAAAATGATCCTTTTCTTTTGTAAGCAGCGATTCCGGAATCAGTACTGGCAGAAAGCCGTTTCGATGTCCTGTCTTTTTGAATTTCTCATCGAGCAATTCCCTGATTGACTCCCAAATCGCATACCCATCTGGTCGCAAAACAATGAGCCCTTTCACCGGGGCATAGTCTGCAAGCTGCGCCTTTAGAACAACTTGAGTGTACCACTCACTAAAGTCGACATTTTTTGAAACTGTAATTCCAACACTTTCCTTGCTCAACGTATGTGTGACAAAAATTTTGACTAATGAGCTTTTCCTAGCAATTGCCGAACCGTGCTAAAATCAGCACCGCTGATTACTAGGTGCGTATAATTCAGTCTGGGCTCTAATCTTTATTTTCAAGGTCTTGCGGTCTGCAGGTTTATCCTTTAAGCGGATCCCCTTTGCAAAGCACTTTTCCCATGACTCTGCTCTGGAAGTTGGGGCACACAAAACACTGGACAAACTGAATGTCCTGTTTTAAAACGGGGCAGTCGACATATTCCTGCTTCATCTTCTTTAGCATTTTAGGACTGACGCCTTTGAGTTTGAGTTTTCCCTTGTCGTCCATCATCCCAGATGCCTTTAGCTCTTCTTTGACTGCCTCTGGAAGTTTTTGTAGCTTGTCAGATGTTTTTACCTCTACTTCGTACTTGTGTTCAAGCTCACCCATGTTTTGACAGTTTTCCTACCGTGATTTATTACTATGGGTGGCGATCTAAAAACAGACTTCAACTTTTATATTGATAGATTTTTTCCAAAAATTGGAAACAATTGCTTGCAATTTTTGATGTGGAAGGAGTTCTCTTTGACGCCGAGTATCTGCCAATTCTTGCAGAAAAAATAAACAAGGAAAAAGAAATCTGGGAAATTACCAGAAAGGGAATCCAGGGGCTGATAAACTGGGAGGATGGACTGAGAACGCGTGTGCATGCTTTAAGGGGGCTAAGCTATGACGTGTGCAAGCAGGTAGCGGATGACCTGCCAATAATGACTGGCGCAAAGGAAACGTGTCGTGTGCTAAAGGCCGCTGGCTGGAAACTACTTGCAGTGTCCGGAGGGTTTACCATTATGACTGACAGGCTAAAGGAGGAACTTGGTCTTGATTACGTGTATTCTAATGAGCTTGTCTTCAAAGACGGAAAACTCGAAGACGTGCACATCCATGTGACGTCCGATAAGGCAAAATCGGCACGCGCAAAAATAGCCGAATGGGGGGAAAACAGGGCTGATATCGTAGTCACAGTTGACGGTGCAAACGACCTGACTCTTTTTGACATATGTGGTCTTGGGGTTGCCTTTAGGGCTCAGGACGTCGTCAAAGAAAGAGCAAATGTGACAATCGAAGAAAAAAACCTCGCAAATCTAATTACTGTCGTAAACCAGCATTACAAGCTGAACCTACCGGTTCAAACTATAGCCCAGTCCTAGATTTTAATTAAAGACGGCACTGCATAACACTGATGTCTCTCGAAATAATCCCGGTTGTGATACGTGGAGAAATCAAGAAGGGCGATGACCTGGCAAAAATTTTCACATCTGCATACAAGGGACTGCTAAATGGCGACATTATTGTAATATCGCAGAAAATAATCTCAAAGCAGGAGGGGCGGCTAGTTGAACTGGATGGCGTAATTCCGTCTGTCCTTGCCATTGGAATTGCAACAGAATACGAAAAGGATCCGAAGCTGATGGAGGTGATTCTCTCCGAAACCAAGAGAATAATCAGAATGGAAAATCGCATCATGATTGTCGAGACCGTGCATGGTTTTATCTGTGCGAACGCCGGCGTCGACGAAAGCAATCTTCCACAGGGGTTTGCTGCAATGCTTCCAGAAGACCCAGACTTGTCCGCATCAAATTTTCGCGTTGCTTTAGAAAAAATCACTGGCAAAAAAACAGCGGTCTTGGTGGCAGATACCTTTGGCAGGCCGTTCCGCGAGGGTCAGACAAATTGTGCAATTGGCGTGTCTGGAATGAAGCCAATAAACGACTATGCCGGAACAAAGGATACCTTTGGGAGGGTGCTACGAACCACCGCAATTGCAGAGGCCGATGAGATCTGTAGTGCCGCAGAACTTGTAATGAAAAAGACCGGGAACTGCCCCTTTGTGGTGATTCGCAATTTCGATTTTAGCCCCTCAGATGATACAGCGAGGCAGCTAATTCGAGCAGAAAAGACTGATCTATTCAGGTAGAATAGAAAAAGGATTATAATTGTAACAAAAAAAATTTCAAATTGATTGAATCATCTAAGGGCCGAACTGCACTGCCATAACTCATTTTCAAACTTTCATGTGGGCAAAGACGAGGCGCCATATGACTGTGATATCACAATACCTGAACAACTGCAAAGATCGCACGCACTTGGGCTTGACGTGCTTTTTGTAACCAACCATAACACGCTAAATGGCTATGGGCAAATCCTGGAGTACAAAAATGATCACGCAAAATACAAGGCAATCCAAATTCTTCCGGCAGAAGAGATAACGACTGACACCGGTGCGCACGTGATAGCGTATGGCATATCAAAAGAAATCAAAGCCGGTCTCACACTGGAGGAAATAATTGATGAAATCAAAAAACAAGATGCCGTGTCGTGCGCTCCGCATCCATTTAGCCTGCTTGACGCCTTACGAGAAAAGGCAATGACGTGCGACCTAGTTGAGATTTTTAATAGCAATAATGTGGATGTGATATCAAACGCCCGTGCAACCCAGTTCTCCTTTGAGAACAACAAAGTTGGCATCGCGGGAAGCGACTCGCACGTTCTATCAACACTTGGTAGGTGCGTAAATCTTGTCGAATCTGAAAACACTCTGGACGACATATTGCACGCGATGAGGCATCGTCGGATAACCATACAAAACACTGGATATGCGCATGAGAAGGAAACTCTGGAGCACATCAAATACAAAATTAACAACTCAAAGGACTATCTTGCAGAATACATCAGAGAACATTATCCGAACTCACAGTGGATGTTTTCATTACTGCTCAAAATGTATGACTTGAATCAAAACAGCTACCTCTGGTCGCTGATATACAAACTGTCGGTGTATCTGATGAAACGAATTTCCAAGAAAATCAACATACTTGACTATGATGTATCGCCGCTAAAGAATCGGAATATTGCTGACATGCTCAGAATGGCAGTCTGATCCGAACTAGTCTGGCATGAACCTCTGATCTGCAATGCCAATTATTTTGATTTTTGCTGCAGTGCTGCCAAGAGAACGGATTTTGAAATACGGGTCTCCCCACTTTCGATAATGTTGTAATTTGTCATCGCCTTCCATGTGGACGCCTATGATTCTGCCTGCAGATGTGTCTACCGTATGAAACGTGCAAAGCTTTTCCTCTGTGACTCCGTTCTGCCATGTCTGCATGAAAATAAAGTCAGCGGCACCGTTCTCGTACAGTGATATGACTGGATCAAATGGGTTTGATGAGTTTCCCATGACTCTGTTAATCAAATAACTGTTAAAGTGATATCTCGCATACTCCTCCATGTGTTCTGCCTCATTTCTGTACGTCCATGGGGAGTCTCTGTCAAACACAATGTTGTAAATTCCGCCCGCGTTTGGGACGTCTGTTCTTTCGCCTTCCAATGCACTGTATAGCGCTGCAAGCCCGAATCTCTTTGCCTTTGCATTTGTAATGCAAAATATCTCGTGGAACATCTCGTATATGCCTGCAGCCTTTGACTCTGCAATTGCACTCATCATTGGAAATCCCATCGATGCGCATAGTGAGGTGTGATGCTTGGCGGCAAACGGTCTGAATGATTCCGTTGCAAGTTTCTTCAATTCCTGTATTTTTGGAATGCTTTTTTCAAAACGCGCAAGATCCTGATACGCAAACGTGTCCTCCTCATTTATTGCAAGAATTCTTTTTATCGAATCAAGAACAAGTCCAGAAGTTTTGCTGTCAAGTTCGTATCTTTTGGTAATTGACTCTGCAATGGCAATGTCGCGTGTCATTCTATAATTTTATAATCGTCACAATTAATTAAAAATCCGATTTAGCTAACACTAAGTTAAATAGATTTTAATATGACAAACGAGCCTTTGACAAATATCCATGAGTGCAACGACCAAAAAACTGGATGCGCGAGGATTGTTCTGCCCAGAGCCTGTATTTAGAACAAAAATCGAGGTTGAAAAAATGCAAGTGGGCGAAACACTGACTGTCCTTGCAGATGATCCAAATGCCGAAGAGGACATATCGCGATGGGTCAAACGAACAGGGCACGAGCTTCTGTCTTTACACAAAAGAGACAGCGAATTAGAATTTTCAATTAAAAAGGTGAAATAGTTAGTGGCAACCAAAGTCCTGACTGATGCAGACATCCTAAACAGAATTGGGAACACGCCACTTGTAGAATTAGAGTCGTTATCTGATGATAAGGTAAAATATTATGCAAAACTGGAAAGCCACAACCCGTTTGGATCCGTAAAGGACAGGGCCGCATACTGGATGATTAAGGATGCCGAGGAAAAAGGCAGGCTGAAACGCGGCGAGACAATAATCATAGAGCCGACGTCTGGAAACACTGGAATTGCCCTCACCGGAATTGCAAGTATTCTTGGATACAAAGTCGAAATAGTCATCCCAGAAAAGGCAAGCGAGGAAACAAAAAAGATAATCTCCGACCTTGGCGCAACAATACACCAAACAAGCGATGACCTGTGTCCGAAGGTTGGCGCTGGAACTGATCAGAGCATAGCGCTTGCTACTTCAATTGCATCGTCGCGACCTGACAAGTACTTCTCCCCAAATCAGTATTCGAACGAGGCAAATTACATGGGCCACTACAAGGGGACTGGGCCTGAAATATGGAGACAAACTGCGGGAAAAGTAACTCATTTTTTCACAGGTGTTGGGACTGGAGGAACAGTAACTGGAATTTCCGCTTTTCTAAAAGAACAAAACCCAAAAGTCAAGACTATAGCGGTCCAGCCGCAACAAAATCACCTCATCCAGGGCTTGCGCAACTTCCAAGAGTCGGCAAAACCTGATTTGTTCCTAAGGCGTGAGAACGTAGTAGATGACTGGATAACGATAACAAACGAACAGGCATTTGCAGCTGTTAAGGAAATATTCCAAAAAGAAAGACTGCTTGTCAGTCCGTCATCTGCAGCAGTTTATGCCGGAATGAAAAACTATCCAATCGACCAAGGACATGTAGTTGGCATCTTTGCAGACGATGGGCGAAAATTCAAGAGCCTTTATGCGCAACAAAATGTCTTTACCGAGGGGGATTTTGATCTGGCCCTCAAAGAGGCAAAACACCTCTCAAAGATTGCCTACCTGTAATCCGTAACGATGAGGTCCTAAGTGGGCAGAAAATGCACTATGCCTGAATCTTGCTCATCATGGTATTTAGCGAAAATGGTTTTTCAAGAATCTCAACGGTTTCCGGTATTGTGCCTGGCGCCTTGAGCAGGGAATTGATGTCATATGCTGAAGCAAAAATGATTCTTTGATTTGGTCTTTTGTCCAAGATTTCCTTTGCCACCTCCACTCCGCTTTTTTTAGGCATGTTGTTGTCAAGCAGGACTACGTCAAACGGGTTTTTGTCAAGGGACTCAAATTCTGTTTTTCCAAGCTCCTGAGCGTATTTCTCCAGGCATTCTTGGCCGTCCTTT
>DATIGB010000198.1:0-6959 GCA_035454985.1 Candidatus Nitrosotenuis sp. | reverse complement strand
AAGGTAAAAGAAAAGAAAATTCCAATACCAGAGCTAGCGTTCAACGTCATGATAAGCAAGTCCTTATCAGAGTACGACAAGACAATCCCGCAGCACATCCGCGCGGCAAAACTTTTGGAGCAGACCAGAGAGATAAAGCGCGGCGACATCATATCGTACGTAAAGACAATCAACAAGCCCGGAGTAAAACCAGTTGAGATGGCGCGCCAAGACGAGATAGATTCTGCAAAATACATGGAGTTCATGGAGAGCACGCTTGATCAGATAACATCTTCAATGGACCTTGATTTTGACACCATGGTCGGCAAGCCAAAGCAGACCGGCCTTGATCAGTTTTTCTGGAGCTAGATTCTAAAAGCAATAAATAGCGCCGAAGATCACTTTGTAAAAGTCAATGTTTATAATTAATTACAAAAATTACGAGGAAATATCAGGAAGCAGTGCCGCAAGGCTTGCGTCAGTTGCCGACAAGGTTGCAAGAAAATACAGGATAAAAATAGCAATTGCCCCGCCACACCACCTGTTGTCCGGCATCGGGAATTATTCTGGGCCAGTACTTGCACAGCACGTGGACAATGCAAAGGTCGGAAGCACTACTGGGTTTGTCATCCCGGAATTGCTAAAAAAGTCAAAGATCAGCGGCTCGCTTATCAACCACAGCGAGCACCGAATACCAGAAAAAGACATTGCTGAGCTGGTAGAAAGGCTGCAAAAGCTGAAAATGACAACTGTAGTATGCGTCAAAGACGTCGCAGAGGCTTCAAAATACGCAAAGCTGAATCCCACATACATCGCAATAGAACCGCCGGAACTGATCGGTTCTGGAAAGGCAGTGTCAACTGAAAAGCCAGAACTGATAACAGAGGCAGTGCAGGCAGTGAATGCTGCAAAAAACAACACCAAGCTACTGTGCGGTGCCGGCATAGTTAGCGGCCAGGACGTCAGAAAGGCAATGGATCTTGGATCAGAGGGAATACTGGTGGCAAGCGGCATAGTAAAGGCAAAAAATTGGAACGCGATTGTCGACGAGTTTGCAAAGGGAATGCTTAAAACACGTTCAAAGCGATAGGAAAATTCGGTGATAAAAAAATGAAAATGGTTTATTTCTTTGATGAGGGAGACGGCAAGAACAAAAAACTTCTTGGTGGAAAAGGCGCAGGCCTAGCAGAGATGACAAGACTAAAGCTGCCAGTCCCGCCCGGATTTACAATTACAACCGATGTTTGCAAATTATACTATCAAAATAACAAAACCCTGCCAAAGAGCCTCTGGGCAGAGATAAAGAAAAACATCGCAAGGCTGGAAAAAAAGACAGGAAAAAAGTGGAACTCTAACAGCAATCCATTGCTGGTATCAGTCAGATCAGGCGCGGCACTCTCAATGCCGGGCATGATGGACACCATACTGAACTTGGGGCTAAACGATGCCGCAGTCGAGGCACTTGCAAAAAAGACAAACAACCCAAGATTTGCATGGGATTCGTACCGCAGATTTATCCAGTTATTTGGCAAAGTAGTGTTCTGCGTCAACGACAAAAAGTTTGACGAGGTACTAGAGGCTGCAAAGAAAAAGCAGGGAGTTCATTTGGATAGCGACCTAAACGAGCAGTCCCTTAGGGAGATTGTCTCACAGTACAAGGAAATTTGCCAAAAACAGACAGGAAAGCCGTTTCCGGCAAGCGCCGACGAGCAGCTGGAGCTTTCAGTAAAGGCAGTCTTTAACAGCTGGATGGGTGAGCGCGCAGTCGTATACAGGGAAAAGAACCACATTACACGCGACATTGCAGATGGAACCGCGGTAAATGTAGTGACAATGGTGTTTGGCAACATGGGAAACGACAGTGCCACAGGGGTTGTATTTACAAGAAACCCGGGGGACGGAACAAACAAGATTTTTGGCGATTACTTGGTAAATGCGCAGGGCGAAGACGTCGTAGCTGGGGTTCGAACTCCAAAGCCAGTGGATGAGATGAGAACAGAAATGCCAAAAAGCTACAAGCTTTTGGCAGATACCTGCAAAAAACTAGAAAAACACTACAAAGAGCCGCAGGATATCGAGTTTACAGTGGAGCAGGGCAAGTTCTACCTGCTACAGACGAGGTCTGCCAAGATGAACGCAGCAGGCATGATAAAGACATCAGTAGACATGGTAAAGGAAAAGCTCGTCACAAAAGACAGGGCATTATTGCGATTACAGCCGGACCAGCTAGAGCAGTTGCTCCACAAGACAATAAATTACGAAAAGGCAAAAGAGTTCAAAAAGGCAGTAAAGGGAATTGCAGCCTCGCCTGGAGCAGCAAGCGGCATTGCGGTCTTTGATGTCAAGCACGCAGTTGCGATGGGAGAGAACGGCGCAAAAGTAATTTTGGTCAGAGAGGAAACAAAGCCGGAGGACGTTCCTGCGTTTTTTGCCTCAGTTGGTATTTTGACTAGCCGTGGAGGAAAGACATCGCATGCGGCAGTGGTTGCAAGGGGGATGGGAAAGCCCTGCATAGTTGGCTGCTCTGATTTGAAAATAGACCCAGATACAAAACAGGCAAGCGTTGGAGATTTGATCATACATGACGGAGACGCAATTACGATTGATGGCAGTATGGGAGACGTGTACATCGGAGAGGTTCCAACAATAGAGCCGCAAATCACCGATGACTTTAGGACCATTCTGGAATGGGCGCAAAAAACAAAGAAAATCGGAATCAGGGCAAATGCCGATACTCCGGACGGGGCACAGCTTGCAAGAAAATACGGCGCACACGGAATCGGGCTGTGTAGAACGGAAAGAATGTTCAATGCGGCCGACAGGCTCGGACTATTTGTAAAACTAATCATGGCAAAATCAGTAGAGGAGCGAAAACAGCACCTGCTCAAGCTGCAGGAACTGCAGAAAAGCGACTTTGTTCAGATCCTAAGAACAATGGAGGGCCACAAGGTGACAATCAGACTGCTTGATCCGCCACTACACGAATTCCTTCCAAACCCCGAAGAACTCATCAACAGGATCCACAAACTGGAAAAAACAGGAAACACACCGGAGCTAGAGGATGCAAAGGTAATCCTTGCTCGCGCGCACGAGCTTGCAGAGATAAACCCGATGATGGGCCACCGGGGAGTGCGAGTAGGCATAACATATCCAGAGATATACGAGATGCAGATCAGGGCAGTATTTGAGGCAGCAGCAGAGCTGGCAAAGCAAAAGATAAACGCATATCCGCAAATCATGATTCCCCAGGTCGGCAGCATTGCAGAATTAAACTACATCAAGAGAATTTATGACAAAGTAAAGTCAGAGTCAGAGACAAAACACGGAATCAAGCTAGCAATAAACTTTGGAACCATGCTAGAGGTGGTCCGAGGATGCCTAACATCTAATGAGCTTGCAAGTACTGCAGAGTTTTTCAGCTTTGGGACAAACGACCTGACACAGGCAGTGTTCAGCTTCTCAAGAGAAGACGCAGAGGGCAAGTTCCTTCCAGAATACATAGAAAAAGAGGTCCTCGAGAGGAACCCATTCCAGACAGTCGATGTAAACGGCGTTGGAAGTTTAGTGAAAATTGCAATTGCAAACGGCAGGGCAGTAAAACCAAATATCGAGATAGGCGTTTGCGGAGAGCACGGAGGGGATCCGAACTCCGTCAAATTCTTCCACAACATAGGAGTCTCATATGTCAGCGCATCGCCACACAGAATCCCAATCGCAATTGTTGCAGCTGCCCAGGCCAAGATCCTGGAAAACAGCGCACCAAGGCCATCAAAGAAGAAAAGGTCTCCAAGTAAGAAAAAGCCCCTAAAGAAAAGATCACGTAAGTGATTCAATTTTTCGTTCAAGCTGCGAAAGCGTGAACGGCTTTTCCAAAACGACTATCTTGTCGACAAGGTCATTTGTCTCATCCTCCAATGCCCATTTTTGATATCCCGTAAGGAACAGAATTTTTTGTTTTGGGTTTTTTGCCAGAATTTCCTTTGCGGCTTTTGCTCCCGTCTTTTTTGGCATGTTGTGATCCAGGAGGACCAAGTCAAATGGGGATTCATCAAGGGAGTCAAACTCTGTTTTTTTGAACCTTTCTTTGTATTTTTTTAGGCATTCCACTCCGTCAGGCGTAGTAATCACTGTGTGGCCGCCTTTTTCAAGCAGTATCTTGTACTGGTTTGCAACAAACTTGTTGTCCTCTGCAACCAAGATTATCATTTCAGCTAGTGTGATTTTTTGTTGTGTTTGAAGAGTAGTGTGTTTTTTTTGAACAGTTACGTGCTGATAATTTCTACGCAAGCCTTTTTTTACTAAAAACAGGTTTTATGTTAAGGTCATTTCGGAAACAACTACCGAGACTAGGACCGGCCACGACCAGCCAAATCAGAGTGAGGATATCAAGTCGGCCATGTTTTTTGATATCCTCACTTTTAAACAAAATTTAGTCAGGATTGGATATCAAGCCAGGCTTGAGGATACCGTGCGCCGTGATTACAGTTTTGGAATGATTTTGGACTTTGCGCCAAATCCAATTATGCTCACTATGGCAACTCCAAGGATTATAATTGCAATTGAGCCAAATTCCGGGGTCACGTGTATTGGAATCACGTCATCCTTTGGGCCGCTCCAGTTTGCCTGCTCATCTGGCAGTCCTATCCCGAGTATCTTTACCTGAATGTCAACTGGATCATTGGAGCCTGCAGCTTCTGTAGAATGCATGTCCTGGCCGGTATGTGTATGGGCGCCAGACTCGTTAAGAATTTCTGTTCCGCCCTGAGTCGCAACTATGTCATAGTTGACATGAGGGATTAGATTTCCATCAGAGTCCCTGAATGCAACATTCACATCCATCGACTCGTCCTTAGACGGGACTGTGGTTATGAGATCAACGTGTACTGAGCCATCAGAGGACGTTGCTTTGATCAAAGAACCGTCCTTTATTGCCTCTGGATGAAACGATGCCTCTACATCAGTGCCGTTTATTGTTGTGAACACGTGAACTGTCGGTGCGCCAGGTTTATCTAAAGTAAGTTTTCCAATGTACAATCCGGGTGTTTCTTCGGATTCAACCATTGCGAGTGTTGTCTTTTTGTCGTTTACTGTAATTGATACGTCAAGGCTTGATGCAAGACCTGCTATTCCATTTGTCGGCTCTTCTTCAACAGCATGATCTTTGGCGGCATGATCACCCATATCAGACATTGGTGGTGCGGCCTTGTCTTGCTCAGAAGCAGGAGTTATCATCACTGTAATTGCATTATCTAATCCAGCAACTACAGGCTCCGTTTCCCAGCCAACCTCCACAGTATAGTCTCCAATGACCTGATGCGTATGCGCATATGCATTGTGAACGGATGTAATCGATACGACTGCAAGAGTTGCAACTAGTAAAAGCACTAAATGTTTATTCAACATCAGTATGATTCGCTGATAATTAATAATAATTTTGGTAGAAAGACAAAAGCTGCCTGTTTTTTCACGCAAAATTCATAGCACATCCCAAATCACATACGGTATGCTTCCGCGCCTAGACAACATCAAGCAGCAGCGAGCCAAGCTTGGGATTACCCAAAAAGAGCTTGCGAAAATGACAGGTGTCAGCACGTCCATGATAAACCAAATAGAGTCGGGCCGAAGCCAGCCAAGCTACGAGACTGCAAAAAGGATGTTCGATAGCCTTGCAACACTCGAGGGCAGGTCCGATCCAAACAAGGCAGGGGACATCTGCAGTAAGGAAATAGTCAAGCTAAAGCCTACAGATTCGCTACATGACGCAATAACAAAAATGCAAAAAATGTCAATCAGCCAGATTCCAATTTTTAGTAAAAGCGAACCAGTCGGAATCATAACCGAAGACGGGGTGGTAAAACACCTAGCAGACAGCGACGAATCGTCGTGGAAAAAAATAAGGCTTGCAGACGTAATGGAGGCGCGGCCGCCAATTGTTGATCACCAGACACCAGCAAAAACCCTGGTTCCGTTAATCAGATACTCAAAGTGCATTCTTGTTGCAAAGGCAGGCAAGATATCTGGAATAATTACAGCGTCAGACACACTGAAGATGCTGGAATAAACCAGATTTTAGAAACCAGTGCTAATTAGTGAAAGTATGCGATTACGTGTGGGCGCCACATGTAATACAGGACAATGCCGTTTAGTATTATCCCTCCAATTCCAAACACGTTTCCAACCATCATGGAGGCAGCTTCCATCACAAGGTTTACTATCGAAAACACGACCACTATTGTTCGCCCCCATTTTTTTCCCGAAAACAAGGCACTTGCAATCAGAAATGAAAGTGCCGCAAGCACTGCCAAAAGTGCAGCAACTGTTCCCCCCACTACGGACGCCATTGCTCCTAAGTACAAAAAACTGCTCATCATGCCAGATATTGTCCCCACCATGACAGCAAGGATTGCCAAGAATATGCCTGCGATTATCTGAAGTATGCCAAGCACCGTGATTCCAGTCGGCCTGTTAGCACAGACAGGAGTCTGCAGGAATCTAGGCTTTCCGCACCCAGAGCAAAAATTCTCATCCGCAGTAAGATCTTTTCCGCAAGATTGGCAAAATGTCACACAGTACAAACACAAACCAGAGATAAATACTTGCAAAAAAGAAAATAGCCTAGCCAGAATCCCATTTTGCATCGATTATGAATTTCAGGCAATCGGCAGAATCAGATAACACCTAAAAAAAGAGAAAATATTACTTTTTGACAGGCTTTACTATTTTTTCAGGATGGAAAGACACTTCGACTGGCGTATTTTTGATTTTGCCAACAATGTGTACCGTCGGGAACCCCTCACTCATAGGAGTAAAGGCCGCAGAGTACTTTCCTTTGGTCTTTGTGTCTTCGACAAGTTTTAGCACTGTCTTTTTGCCGTTTACCGTTATGTCCGCATCAAGTTTCAGTCCCGTCACCGCAGATGACTTGGTGCCATGATCATGCGACATCTTGCTGTGATCCATGTTTGCCATCTGCTCATCAG
>DATIGB010000197.1:0-2499 GCA_035454985.1 Candidatus Nitrosotenuis sp. | reverse complement strand
GTGAATGTTGAAAAAACCATGAAGGACTTTATCAAAGAACATAGAACTACGACATTTTCAGAAGCTGCTGCTACTGCCGAACATCAAGTTTCAAACGGCGCAGTGGTTGGTGGAAACATAGGAGTCGTTCAGGGTTATCTTGTATACACATTCCGTGTAATGGATACTGAAAGCAACAGTGTTTACATGATAATGATCGACGCTGGAAACGGAACAGTTCTTAACAAATCAGATGCAATTCCAATGAAGGGCATGGGCGGATTTGGCCATGGTTTTGGACATGGATTTGGCGGACATAGCTTTGGCGGAAAAATGATGTCTCCACAAAACTGGCCCGATAAAACTGACTCTGGAACGCCGGAAAATCAGTAAAACTCTCCCTTTTTCTATTATTTATTTTGATATTCTCAGAGTCAAGAATCCCAGATAATTGGACGGCTCTTCATTTGTATTCTTTCAGCGTTTGACAAGGCTTTCTTTTGGAGATTAATTCTATTTTGATCCAAAATCAAATGAATTAAGAACTGTGATTTCATTTTGTTGTTACTTGACTTTGTACTAGTATGATGAAATTGCAAATTGTAATGTCAAGCATTTTTAATAATTACAAGGGATTATTGACTTTGATCTTTTTGGTTACAACATTACGTTGTCAAGATCAAAGAGAATCACCAGCGCAATAAACCGCACAGCTAATCCACCAAATCTGGAAAATTGCTATTGGCAAATTTCGATAATTGCACTGGCGATTTCTCTTTCATTTAAAGGAAAAAAGCGCCTATCAGTCCTGCGTTGCGCCGCACTCTGTGCAGAATCTTGCCGACATGGAAATCTTGGAGCCGCACTCTGAACAAAACTTTGTGTCAGAGTCAGTTACCTTGTTTATGTTGCCATACATGCTGGTATTTCTCACAGCACCCGTTGCCTCAAACTTCTCATCATCAATTATGTTTACCGGGGCAAAGTCTTTTTCTTCAACATAGGCCATGATTCTTGGAACCGTATCGTCCTTATTCTTCGGATCCGGAATAATGTCCGCAAGCCAGAACGAATACCTCATTAGTGTGAGTTCCGGTGTTGAAAAAGCAAGCGTGTGCGCAGACATATAGTCCTCTGCTGCAGATTTTCCGTTGAAAACTTTCATGAGAGTTCTCAGCCGTATTAGATGTATAATGTTTACTGGAGTTTTGAAAACAACTCAGTTCTACTATTCCCCATATCGTGTGTTATCAGAAAATTACATTCAAAGGGCTGGCTTTTGGATTAGTTTGAAGCCTTTGACTCGGGTTATTGCGATAACCACTCCTACAACAGAGGTCATTGCAATCAGAGCGCCAAACGGAAACTCGGGTACAATTTTTGCAACATCGTTCATCCTGAGGAGTATTTTATCGATGTGTGCATCTACCTCTGAGGACGGTGAGCCATTTTTGATCATGTCACGAAGTTCAACTCGCATCATTTGTTCCATGTCATCTTTTAGTTCTGGGTTCTGCTTGACTATTGGAGATTCCAGATATTCAAAATTATCCAAGTAAGCCTTTGTTGCAAGACTCAGTGCATCGTCGGTATTTCCGGCAGCGTATTGTTCCTTTGTTTGTTGCAACAATGATCTTATGTTTTCGACATAGATCAGCAGGTCTGTTTCTTCGCTCTCAACGCCTCTTATTTCGTCAAGATCGTGAATTATTGCATTTGCTTTGGTGGCAATGTCTTGTGGAGTTGCTCTTGCCTTGTAGCCGTCCCACAAATCCACGTAAAACGCATCTAGCTCGGCTGCGCTGTTCTGTGGAATTTCAGACTTTATTTCATTATAGATCTGCTGAGAGCGCCAAACAAATGCCGAGCCATCCTGGAACTCCGGCATCAGGTTGATCTGACCATTTGCGACGCCTTCTTCATACTCGCCTTTGGATGTCTCCAAGAGCCCGCGCATTAGTTGTATTTTGAAATTCGTGTCTTTGCTAAGGTCGTCTCCGACTATTTCGGTTCTTGCGATTTCGACTACCTCTTTTGCCTCATCGAGTGCTTTTTGTGCGTCCTGCCTGGTTACGTCCTTTCCGGTTTTCTTGCCAAGATCCATGAGAATTTGCTCCACATGTGCGTCCAGCTGAGGATCGTTTTTCTGAAGCTCAGGCTTCATGGTGGCATACAGTTCAGCAATAGGATGAGTGGCGTGCACCAGTGCAAGTTCTGCATTGTTATCATCAAGGTTTTGCTCGATTGCCCAGAAGTGGCCAAGGGTTTCCTCAAGGGATCCTGCAAAGGCAAGCTTTTCATTATAATCTGTATCGGCAAACACGACAGGACCAGAAGACACAGCTGCAATCAGTGCAAGAATGACAAGAAATGATTTCAACGAAATTAGTGGATTTTGGCGACTGCTTTAAACCGACGTATGGTTCTACAGTCTTAAAATCAAATTTTGTAACATACGGGTCTTGCAGAACATTTTGTATTCTGATTTTCTTGTGGCATCCAACAATATCATTACAGATT